>NZ_JBSGXU010000026.1:0-66049 GCF_053610205.1 Streptomyces sp. NPDC054932
CCCGCACGCTGCGGGACCGGGCCCGGCGTCGTCCACAGGCTGGGGAGAGCGCCGGAAACCGCAATGCGGGCGGGCCGCCGTGGAGCGCCCGCGGGCCCGCCGCCACGGCCCGGCGTAGGCTCGGATCCGGCGGGCGACCCCCCGCGCGTCCTGCGAGGACACGGCCCGGGGAAGCCCCGGCAAAGACGGCCACAACGCTTAAGGAACCACCTGATGGAGCTTGGTCTCGTCGGTCTCGGCAAGATGGGCGGCAACATGCGCGAGCGCATCCGCCGCGCAGGCCACACCGTCATCGGATACGACCGCAACCCGGACCTCGCGGATGTCCACAGCCTGCGGGAGCTTGTGGACAGCCTGCAGGCCCCCCGCGTCGTGTGGGTGATGGTCCCCGCCGGCGCGGCGACCCAGTCCACCGTCGACGAGCTCGCCGAGCTGCTCTCGATCGGCGACATCGTCGTCGACGGCGGCAACTCCCGCTGGACCGACGACGAGAAGCACGCCGAGGAGCTGGCGGCCAAGGGCATCGGCTTCGTCGACTGCGGTGTCTCCGGCGGCGTGTGGGGCCTGGAGAACGGCTACGCGCTCATGTACGGCGGTGCCAAGGACCACGTCGCACGGGTCCAGCCGATCTTCGACGCTCTCAAGCCCGAGGGCGACTTCGGCGCCGTGCACGCCGGCAAGGTCGGCGCGGGCCACTTCGCGAAGATGGTCCACAACGGCATCGAGTACGCCATGATGCAGGCCTACGCCGAGGGCTGGGAGCTCCTGGAGAAGGTGGACTCGGTCACCGATGTCCGCGAGGTCTTCCGCTCCTGGCAGGAGGGCACGGTCATCCGCTCCTGGCTGCTGGACCTGGCCGTGAACGCCCTCGACGAGGACGAGCACCTGGAGCGCCTGAAGGGCTTCGCGCAGGACTCCGGCGAGGGACGCTGGACGGTGGAGGCGGCGATCGACAACGCCGTACCGCTGCCCGCGATCACCGCGTCGCTGTTCGCGCGCTTCGCCTCGCGGCAGGACGACTCCCCGCAGATGAAGATGATCGCCGCCCTGCGCAACCAGTTCGGCGGCCACGCGGTCGAGAAGGCCTAGCCGGCGGCCCACAGCGGGCAGCAGCACAGCATCACAGCGAGCAGTGGGAAAGCCGGGGGAGGTCGGCGCCGTATGCACGTTTCGCATCTCTCATTGGCCGACTTCCGCTCGTACGCCCGGGCCGAGGTTCCCCTCGACCCGGGCGTCACCGCGTTCGTGGGCCCCAACGGCCAGGGCAAGACCAACCTCGTCGAGGCGATCGGCTACCTCGCGACACTCGGCAGCCACCGGGTCTCCTCGGACGCCCCGCTGGTACGGATGGGCGCGGACCGGGCCGTCATCCGGGCGGCCGTCACCCAGGGCGAGCGCCAGCAGCTGGTCGAGCTGGAGCTCAATCCCGGGCGGGCGAACCGGGCCCGGATCAACCGCTCCTCGCAGGTCAGGCCGCGGGACGTGCTGGGGATCATACGGACGGTGCTGTTCGCGCCGGAGGACCTGGCCCTGGTCAAGGGCGACCCGGGCGAGCGGCGCCGGTTCCTGGACGAGCTGGTCACGGCCCGCTCGCCGCGGATGGCCGCGGTCCGCTCCGACTACGAGCGGGTGCTCAAGCAGCGCAACACCCTGCTGAAGTCGGCGGCGATGGCCCGCCGGCACGGCGGCCGCTCCCTGGACCTGTCCACCCTCGACGTGTGGGACCAGCACCTCGCGCGCGCGGGCGCGGAGCTGCTGGCCCAGCGGCTGGATCTGATCGCGACCCTGCTGCCGCTGGCGGACAAGGCCTACGAGCAGCTCGCGCCCGGCGGCGGCCCGCTCGGGCTGGCCTACAAGTCGTCGGCGGGCGAACCGGTGGACAGCGGCGCGGCGCGTACCCGCGAGGCCCTCTACGAGGTGCTGCTGGCCGCGCTGGCCGAGGTGCGCAAGCAGGAGATCGAGCGCGGCGTGACCCTGGTGGGCCCGCACCGCGACGACCTGCTGCTGCGGCTGGGGGAGCTGCCCGCGAAGGGGTACGCGAGCCACGGGGAGTCGTGGTCGTACGCGCTGGCACTGCGGCTGGCCTCGTACGAGCTGCTGCGCTCGGAGGGCAGCGAGCCGGTCCTGATCCTGGACGACGTGTTCGCGGAGCTGGACACCCGGCGCCGGGAGCGGCTGGCGGAGCTGGTGGCTCCGGGCGAGCAGGTACTGGTGACGGCGGCGGTGGACGACGACGTCCCGGGGGTGCTGGTGGGGACGCGGTTCGCGGTGTCCGGCGGCGAGGTGACCCGGCTGTGAACGAGCAGGGGAAGGACCCGCAGGAGGGCCGCAGGCCCCCGGAGGCTTCCGGGGTGGACCTCGCGCGCCAGGCCCTGGCGGCGGCGCGGGAGCAGGCCCGGGCCCGGGGCAACGCGGCCGGCGGCAAGAGGCGCCAGCAGCCGGGCCTGCGCTCGGGTGCCCGCGCGGACGGCCGGGACCCGATGCCCCTGATGGCGGCGCTGGACCGGCTGCGCACCGAACGCGGCTGGGAGATGCCGATGGCGGTGGCGGGCGTCATGGAGCGCTGGCCGGAGATCGTCGGCCCGGAGATCGCGGCCCACTGTGAACCGGAACGGTACGAGGACCGTGAGCTGGTCGTGCGGTGCGATTCCTCGGCGTGGGCGGCGCAGCTGAAGCTGCTGGCCCCGCAGCTGGTCGCGCGGCTGAACGCGGACCTGGGCCAGGGGACGGTGCGGATGATCAAGGTGCAGGGGCCGGGCGGGCGGCCGAAGGGGTACGGGCCGTGGCGCGCGCCGGGCAGCAAGGGTCCCGGGGACACCTACGGCTGACGGGTCCCCTGCGGGCCGCTCCTGCGGGTACGAACAGCCCGCTCCGCGGGACCCCGGGGCGCCGCCCCGGACCCCGCGCCCCAACGCCGGCGGGGCTGGAAGAGCGGCCGGGCCGGAGGGGTCGGCGGGGGTGTTCGTGGTGGCGTCCCTCACGGTAGTCGGAGGTTGACAGCCCGAAGGGCTGGATGCCCGTGTGAGCCTCTTTGAGCCCCATCCTGAATGTGGGGAGTCGGAGAGAGGAGGTTCAGGGCGGCACATGCGGACTCAGGTACCGGCAAACCCCCATTCATGTCAGTGGTACCGGTAGACTGAAAGAGAATCCCGCTCGTTCGCGGGATCACGCAGACAACGCAGATCGACGCGGCCGCTCCCGCCGGTGCACTCGCTGGTCCGGGGTACGGGCTGCGCTGTGCCAGAGAGGGCGCTTCGTGGCCGATTCCGGCGACTCCAACGAGAAGAATTACGACGCCAGTGCGATCCAGGTCCTCGAGGGCCTGGACGCGGTCCGCAAGCGGCCGGGTATGTACATCGGCTCGACGGGTGAGCGCGGTCTGCACCACCTCGTCTACGAGGTCGTCGACAACTCGGTCGACGAGGCGCTGGCCGGGCACGCGGACACCATCGACGTGACGATCCTCGCCGACGGTGGGGTGCGCGTGGTCGACAACGGTCGCGGTATCCCGGTCGGCATCGTCCCGTCCGAGGGCAAGCCGGCTGTTGAGGTCGTCCTGACGGTCCTGCACGCGGGTGGCAAGTTCGGTGGTGGCGGCTACGCCGTCTCCGGCGGTCTGCACGGTGTCGGTGTGTCCGTCGTGAACGCCCTGTCGACCAAGGTCGCGGTCGAGGTCAAGACGGACGGCCACCGCTGGACGCAGGACTACAAGCTGGGCGTGCCGACGGCCCCGCTGGCCAAGAACGAGGAGACCGCCGAGACCGGCACCACGGTCACCTTCTGGGCCGACGGCGACATCTTCGAGACGACCGAGTACTCGTTCGAGACGCTGTCGCGGCGCTTCCAGGAGATGGCCTTCCTCAACAAGGGCCTCACCCTGTCGCTGACCGACGAGCGCGAGTCGGCGAAGGCGACGGCGGGCGCCGACGACCCGGACGCGGACATGGCCGAGCCCCAGGCGCGCACGGTGAAGTACTACTACGAGGGCGGCATCGTCGACTTCGTGAAGTACCTCAACTCGCGCAAGGGTGAGCTCATCCACCCGACCGTCATCGACGTCGAGGCCGAGGACAAGGAGCGCATGCTCTCGGTCGAGATCGCGATGCAGTGGAACTCGCAGTACACGGAGGGCGTCTACTCCTTCGCGAACACGATCCACACGCACGAGGGCGGTACGCACGAGGAGGGCTTCCGTGCGGCCCTGACGGGTCTGGTGAACCGTTACGCGCGCGACAAGAAGCTGCTGCGCGAGAAGGACGACAACCTCGCCGGCGAGGACATCCGCGAGGGTCTGACGGCGATCATCTCGGTCAAGCTGGGCGAGCCCCAGTTCGAGGGCCAGACGAAGACCAAGCTGGGCAACACGGAGGCCAAGACCTTCGTGCAGAAGGTCGTCCACGAGCACCTCAACGACTGGTTCGACCGCAACCCGGTCGAGGCCGCGGACATCATCCGCAAGTCGATCCAGGCGGCCACGGCGCGCGTCGCGGCCCGCAAGGCCCGTGACCTCACCCGTCGCAAGGGTCTGCTGGAGAGCGCCTCGCTGCCGGGCAAGCTGTCCGACTGCCAGTCGAACGACCCGACCAAGTGCGAGATCTTCATCGTCGAGGGTGACTCGGCCGGTGGCTCCGCGAAGTCCGGCCGCAACCCGATGTACCAGGCCATCCTGCCGATCCGCGGCAAGATCCTGAACGTCGAGAAGGCCCGGATCGACAAGATCCTGCAGAACACCGAGGTCCAGGCGCTGATCAGTGCCTTCGGCACCGGTGTGCACGAGGACTTCGACATCGAGAAGCTCCGCTATCACAAGATCATCCTGATGGCGGACGCCGACGTCGACGGCCAGCACATCAACACCCTGCTGCTGACCTTCCTCTTCCGCTTCATGCGGCCGCTGGTCGAGGCCGGTCACGTGTACCTGTCGCGCCCGCCGCTCTACAAGATCAAGTGGGGCCGGGACGACTTCGAGTACGCGTACTCGGACCGCGAGCGCGACGCGCTGGTGGAGCTCGGCAAGCAGAACGGCAAGCGGATCAAGGAGGACTCGATCCAGCGCTTCAAGGGTCTGGGCGAGATGAACGCCGAGGAACTGCGCGTCACCACCATGGACGTGGACCACCGTGTCCTCGGCCAGGTCACGCTGGACGACGCGGCGCAGGCCGACGACCTGTTCTCGGTGCTGATGGGTGAGGACGTCGAGGCGCGGCGCTCCTTCATCCAGCGCAACGCCAAGGACGTCCGCTTCCTCGACATCTGAGTCGGCTCCGCTGACCGCCGCCTGAAAGGACTTCTGACCAGCAATGGCCGACGAAACCACCCCCACTGCCGAGAACACCGAGGAAGAGCAGCCCGTGCTGCGCATCGAGCCCGTCGGGCTCGAGACGGAGATGCAGCGCTCCTACCTCGACTACGCGATGTCCGTCATCGTCTCGCGCGCCCTGCCGGACGTGCGGGACGGCCTCAAGCCGGTGCACCGCCGCGTGCTGTACGCGATGTACGACGGCGGCTACCGGCCCGAGAAGGGCTTCTACAAGTGCGCCCGTGTCGTCGGTGACGTCATGGGTACGTACCACCCGCACGGTGACAGCTCGATCTACGACGCCCTGGTCCGCCTGGCCCAGCCGTGGTCGATGCGCATGCCGCTGGTGGACAGCAACGGCAACTTCGGCTCCCCGGGCAACGACCCGGCCGCCGCGATGCGCTACACCGAGTGCAAGCTCATGCCGCAGGCCATGGAGATGCTCCGGGACATCGACGAGGAGACCGTCGACTTCCAGGACAACTACGACGGCCGCAACCAGGAGCCGACGGTCCTCCCGGCGCGCTTCCCGAACCTGCTGGTCAACGGCAGCGCCGGCATCGCGGTCGGCATGGCGACCAACATCCCGCCGCACAACCTCCGTGAGGTCGCGGCCGGTGCCCAGTGGGCGCTGGAGCACCCGGAGGCCACGCACGAGGAGCTCCAGGACGCGCTCATCGAGCGGATCAAGGGCCCCGACTTCCCGTCGGGCGCCCTGGTCGTGGGCCGCAAGGGCATCGAGGAGGCGTACCGGACCGGTCGCGGCTCCATCACGATGCGTGCGGTGGTGGAGGTCGAGGAGATCCAGAACCGCCAGTGCCTGGTGGTCACCGAGCTCCCCTACCAGACCAACCCCGACAACCTCGCGCAGAAGATCGCGGACCTGGTGAAGGACGGCAAGGTCGGCGGCATCGCCGACGTCCGTGACGAGACCTCGTCGCGGACCGGCCAGCGCCTGGTGATCGTCCTGAAGCGGGACGCCGTCGCGAAGGTCGTGCTGAACAACCTCTACAAGCACACCGATCTGCAGACGAACTTCGGTGCGAACATGCTGGCGCTCGTGGACGGCGTGCCGCGCACGCTGTCGATCGACGCCTTCATCCGGCACTGGGTGACGCACCAGATCGAGGTCATCGTCCGGCGCACGAAGTTCCGCCTGCGCAAGGCGGAGGAGCGCGCCCACATCCTGCGCGGTCTGCTCAAGGCGCTGGACGCGATCGACGAGGTCATCGCGCTGATCCGGCGCAGCAACACGGTCGAGATCGCGCGCGAGGGCCTGATGGGCCTCCTGGAGATCGACGAGATCCAGGCGAACGCGATCCTGGAGATGCAGCTCCGCCGCCTCGCGGCCCTGGAGCGCCAGAAGATCGTCGCCGAGCACGACGAGCTCCAGGCCAAGATCAACGAGTACAACGCCATCCTGGCCTCGGAGGAGCGCCAGCGCTCCATCGTCAGCGAGGAACTGGCGGCGATCGTCGAGAAGTTCGGCGACGACCGGCGTTCCAAGCTGGTGCCCTTCGACGGTGACATGTCCATCGAGGACCTGATCGCCGAAGAGGACATCGTCGTCACGATCACCCACGGCGGCTACGTCAAGCGCACCAAGACCGAGGACTACCGCTCGCAGAAGCGCGGCGGCAAGGGCGTGCGCGGCACCAAGCTGAAGCAGGACGACCTGGTCGACCACTTCTTCGTCTCCACCACGCACCACTGGCTGCTGTTCTTCACGAACAAGGGCCGCGTCTACCGGTCCAAGGCGTACGAGCTGCCGGACGCCGGCCGCGACGCCCGCGGGCAGCACGTGGCGAACCTGCTGGCCTTCCAGCCGGACGAGAAGATCGCCCAGATCCTCGCGATCCGCGACTACGAGGCGGCGCCGTACCTGATCCTGGCCACCAAGGGCGGCCTGGTGAAGAAGACGGCGCTCAAGGACTACGACTCGCCCCGCTCGGGCGGCGTCATCGCGATCAACCTCCGGGAGACCGAGGACGGCAGCGACGACGAGCTGATCGGCGCGGAGCTGGTGTCCGCCGAGGACGACCTGCTGCTGATCAGCAAGAAGGCGCAGTCGATCCGCTTCACGGCGACCGACGACGCGCTGCGCCCGATGGGCCGCGCCACCTCGGGCGTGAAGGGCATGAGTTTCCGCGAAGGTGACGAACTGCTGTCCATGAGCGTTGTGAGGCCGGGTACGTTCGTCTTCACCGCGACCGACGGCGGCTACGCCAAGCGGACGCCGGTCGACGAGTACCGCGTCCAGGGCCGTGGCGGTCTGGGTATCAAGGCCGCCAAGATCGTGGAGGACCGCGGATCGCTCGTCGGGGCGCTCGTGGTGGACGAGACGGACGAGATTCTCGCCATCACGCTCGGCGGTGGTGTGATTCGTACGCGCGTCAACGAAGTCAGGGAGACCGGCCGTGACACCATGGGCGTCCAGCTGATCAACCTGGGGAAGCGCGATGCCGTGGTCGGCATCGCCCGCAACGCCGAGGCCGGTCAGGAAGCTGACGAGGTCGAGGCCGACGAGAACGAGACCGAGGTGGCCGACGGACAGGCCGCCGAGGCCGCCGAGGGCACGCAGCCTTCGGCCGGGGAGCACGAGGAGTAAGTCGTGAGTGGAGCCACGGGCGCCGGACCGGCCAAGACTGGAGCGAACGGTGCCCGTGGCCCCGCCGCGGACTCCCAGGGGGGAACCGTGACGGACACCCGAGGACCGCAGCCGGCCGTCGACGCCGACGCCGGCCAGGACAAGCCCGCAGAGCCGTACCACCCGCCGCAGGCCTACACGGCGCCCTCGGGCGCCGGGACGCCCCGCAGCGGCACGGGGGCGGGCGCGCAGCGCAAGCCGCGCCCTGGGGTCCGTACGGCCCCCCGCACGCGCAAGGCGCGGCTGCGGGTGGCCAAGGCCGATCCCTGGTCGGTCATGAAGGTCAGCTTCCTGCTGTCGATCGCGCTCGGCATCTGCACGATCGTGGCGGCGGCGGTGCTGTGGATGGTCATGGACGCGATGGGCGTCTTCTCGACCGTCGGCGGCACGATCAGCGAGGCGACCGGTTCGAACGAGGGCAACGGCTTCGACCTCCAGTCGTTCCTGTCGCTGCCGCGCGTTCTGATCTTCACCTCGGTCATCGCGGTGATCGACGTGGTGCTGGCGACGGCACTGGCGACGCTGGGCGCGTTCATCTACAACCTGTCGGCGGGCTTCGTCGGCGGTGTGGAGCTGACGCTCGCCGAGGACGAGTAGGTCCTCCGGCGGGGCGCCCGCGACGGGTCGGATGACCTGCGCAGACGCCTCTGGGCAACGGATTTTGGCCTGACCGGGTCTGTGCGCTAATCTTCAGGAGTCAGCGCGCAGCGCGGATGGGGCTATAGCTCAGTTGGTTAGAGCGCATCCCTGATAAGGATGAGGCCACAGGTTCAAATCCTGTTAGCCCCACAGTGTCGAAGACCCCCAGGCCAAGGCCTGGGGGTCTTTGTCGTTGGGCCAGTTGGTCGGCCGCCAGGTCACCGATCGGTATCGGTCGGTGTGTATTGTTGGGCGACAGAAGTCCCCTACGTCAACGAAAGACGAGGTCGCGCGGTGAAGAAGCTGCTCCTGGTCGCACTGGCCGCCATCGGCGGGCTCCTCGTGTACCGCCAGATCCAGGCGGACCGCGCCGAGCAGGACCTGTGGACGGAGGCAACTGACTCCGTGCCCTCTGGTTCCGGTGTGTGAGACCCAAGGCTGATCCCATGAAGCCCCGGCTGCCGCTGCGGCCGGGGCTTTGTGCTGTTCTGTGACGAAAAATTCCGTTATGCAAAGATTTGGCTTGCGCTAGCAAAGTCGGGGTGGGCGTGATGGTTCGGGTTCGGACGACGGTGGGGGCGGCGGCCCTGGGCCTGGTGGTGGCGGCGTCGGGGACCACGTACGCGGACGGGGCGGCGCCCGCCCCCCTCCCGACGTACCGGGCTGCGGACGGCGCCAGGGCGATCGAGGGCAAGCCCTCCACGGCGGACGCCCCGCTGATCGAGGCCGGGAACGTCTACGCGGACACCATCGGGCCGGGGGAGCGCACGTACCGGCTCGTCCTCGACAGGGACGAGTCCAACGTCTACGTGTCCGCCGTGGTCCGGCCCCCGGCGGGTGCGAAGGTGTCCGGCGGCGACGGCATCGAGGTGGAGATCATGACCACCGCCGGGCGCTCCTGCCCGGAAAGCACCGGCCGGGCGAACTTCGGCTACGACGCCTACCCGATCGCCGCGGCCGGCGTCCGGTGGGGCGCCGAGGACCAGGACTGCGCGCCCGCGGGCGTGTACTACGCCAAGGTCACGCGTACGTCCGCCAAGGGCTACGACCAGAGCCCGTGGCCGCTGGAGATCAAGGTCCAGCGGGAACCGGGCCGCGGGGCGGGCGCCCCCACCACCGCGCCCAGCACCTGGCCCTCGGGGGCCCCGGCGCTGCCCGGCAGCGGGGCGGTGACCCGCGCCGGAGGCACCGGCTTCAACGACGCCCGCGCCCTGGGCGCCGGTGTGTGGCGCGACGAGATGCGGCCGGGCCAGACCCGCTTCTACCGGGTTCCGCTCGACTGGGGGCAGCAGCTGGGCCTCGGCGCCGAACTGGCCGGCGCGAGGATGACGAAGACCTACGGCTCGGCCTCGGGCGGGCTCACCGTCTCCCTCTACAGCCCCTACCGGGGCCTGATCTCCGACAAGGACGTCTCGTACGACGGCAAGCAGGCCGGGATCACCCTGGGGAAGACCCCTCCCGTCGCCTACGAGAACCGGTTCGCCGGTGACCGGTCCGTGCAGCCGGTGTCCCTCGCGGGCTGGTACTACGTTGTGGTGACCATGGGCTCGAAGGTCGCCGACTTCACCGAGGACGCGATGCCCGTGCCGCTGACCCTGCGCCTGGACGTCACCGGTACGCCGGCCAAGGCGCCCGGGTACAAGGGCAGTCCGGCCGCCGGGGGCTTCGGGGTGGGCGACGAGGACCGGGCCGCAGCCAAGGAGGGGCTCACCGCCCCGGAGGCCGCCGAGGCCGCCGAGCGGCACTCGGCGATGCGGGTCGTGGCGGGCGCCGGCTTCGGCACCGGGACGGCCCTGCTGCTCGTCCTGGGCGGCTGGATGCTCCTCGGGCGGCGCGGGCGCGGCACTACATCCGCGTGAGGGCCCAGACGCCGACGGCGAAGCAGAGCAGCGCCGCGGCGAGGAGCGAGGCCACGGCCTTCGCCGGGGGCGGGGCGATCCTGCCGCCCGCCCGGACCGGCGGCCCGGCCGGGTCCGGGACGGCCGGCGCCGTGGGCGGCGGCAGGTGGAAGCTGCCCGTCTCCGAGGGCCCGTAGCCGGCCACCCGGTCCGGGCCGGCAGGTGCGGCGGGGCCCGGGGAGTAGGGGGCCGTCGGGGCCGTCTGCGCGGGCGGGCCGGTCGGCGCGGTCCGCGCCGTACCGCGCGGGTCGGTGCGGGTGGGCTGCGCGGCCACGGTCACGGAGGCGGAAGCCCCCGGCGCGGCCGCCGCGGCGGCCCCCGGGGCAGGGGCGGGTGCCTGCGCGGTCGTCGGGGCAGTGTCCGGCCCCGGCGGGCCCTGGGGGCCGAATCCTGCTGGCAGCGGGCCCAGTTGGTCGAACACCTCCACCGGATCCTCGTCCGGGGCGGACGGCGGCAGCAGCTCCACCGCCTCGGCAAGGGCCTTGCGCGCCCCTGTGGCCGTCCGGAAGCGGCTCTGGGGGTCCGGCTGCAGGAGACCGGCGATGACGTCCCAGAGCGGCGCGGGGACGCCCTCGGGGGCGTCCGGGGTGCCATGGGCGAGGAAGTGTTCCACCAGGGCCTGGGAATCGGGCTTGCGGCCCTGGAGGAGGTACAGGGCGACCAGGCCGACGGCGAAGAGGTCGGCGGGGAAGTCGGGCTCGGCGCCCAGCAGTTGCTCGGGCGCGAAATATCCCGGTGTGCCGACGACGTAGTTGGTCTCCGTCAGCCGGGGCTCGCCCTTGCGCATGGAGATGCCGAAGTCGGACAGCCGCAGGTGCGGCCGCCCGGTTCCGGTGGCCTCCATCAGGATGTTGGCCGGTTTGATGTCGCGGTGCACCACGCCCTCCGCATGCACCGCCGCGAGCCCCGACAGGAGCTGGTCGAGCAGCGTGCACACGAAACGGGGCGGCAGGGGCCCGTAGTCCCCGATCACATGGCCGAGCGAGCCGCCGCCGACCAGGTCCATCGTGAACAGGACCTTGTCGTCGTCGGCCGCCCAGCTGGCGGGAGCCAGTACGTGCGGATGGTCGATCCGCAGTGCCTGCTCCCGTACGAAGCGCAGCAGCGTGTGGGCGTCGCTCTGCAGGAGGACCTTCGCGGCCACGTAGCGGCGGCGCCGGTGGTCCCAGGCCCGCCATACGGCGCCCGCGCCACCGCGCCCGATCGGATCGATCAGCTCGTACCGACCGGCGAAGACCTCACCCATCGCTGCGCCCGTCCCCCGTCCCCCGTTGCCCGTTTTCCGTCGTCGTGCGTGTCAGTTCTGGTGGGCCTCGTAGTGGGCGACCGCGTCGGCGGTGCGGCCCGCGCCGTACACCCGGAGGAACTCTGCCAGTTCCGGATGGCTGGGGGCGAGGGTGTTCGCCGCGTCGATGATGTCGCCGGCCGCGGAGACCGAGCGCAGCAGCGACTGGATCTCGCGGACGACCCGCTTGACCGTGGGTGCGCCGGAGCTGGTGGTGGTCTGGCCGCTGTTGCTGAGGACGGAGCCTCCCTGGGTCTTCTTGATCTCGTCCATCCGGTCGGTGGCCTCTCCCGCGCTGACGCTTCCGTCGGCCACCTGGCCGGCGAGATCCTGGAGGGCCTGGACGCGCTGGACCACGGCCGGGTTCCCGATCTTGGCACGCTGGCCGCTCATCAGCTGGGACAGCATGGGCGCCGACAGTCCGAGGACGGCAGCGAGGCGGGCCTGGTTCAAGCCGAGGTCATCTATGAGCCGGCGGAAGAGCGCTCCCAGGGGCTCCCCGTACCAGCTGCGCTGAAGCTCTCTGGCTCTGGCCGTGGCCTCTTGCTGTACTGCGTCCACTCTTACTACTCCCCTTCGCTGGTGCGAACCTCGCGAGCATCTTACGGAGAGTGGTCGCACGGCGGGAGTCCCTATCATTTTGCGAGATGAGGGGGTACACCCGGTACTCTGTTCTGCGGAACGACCACACCTCCCGCGCGGGAGAGGTGCGTCCACTTCCATGGGGCCTTAGCTCAGTTGGTAGAGCGCTGCCTTTGCAAGGCAGATGTCAGGAGTTCGAATCTCCTAGGCTCCACTTTAGAAATGCCCTCTGACCTGCGGAAACGCAGTCTCGGAGGGCATTTTTTCATGCCCGGCGACGGGTCTGCCGCCGGCCCCGGCGGGCCTGGTGGCGGGCCCGCCGGCGGCCCGTCCGCGTCGGTCCGGCGAGCGGGAACGGCCGCCCTGTTGCGCGGTTCTGTCCGTTCGTACGGGCGGAGAACGGCCGAAAATGGTCGGTGACGGACATCTGCGTGCATCGGGCAACGTACGAGCCGAAGGCCCTGCCGGCCCCGGGAAGTCCGGGGAGGACCGGGGGTCGGAGCTCCGGCTTTCCGTCCGACGTTCGTCCGATGTCCCGTCAGGCGGCGCTCCTGGCCGGGCCGCCACGCGTCGGCCCGGACCGGGCCGTCGGTCAGACGACGGCCGGCCGGCAGCTGAGGCAGCCCCGGAACCCGGCGGCGGAGGCCTCGCCGGCCGAGGCGAAGGGCACCTCGTGGCGGGCGGTGATGCGGCGCGCGTGCGCGCACGTCGGGTAGCAGAAGATCCGCGTGGTCCCGCTGCCCAGGAACCGGGCGCCCGCCCGGACGAACCGGTCCACCCGCTCGGCGTCCACGCCCTCCCAGTCCCGCAGGCTCCGTTCGAACCCGGCCGGCAGCCCGCAGTCCGCGGGCACCCCGTCGTCCGTGCACAGCCGGTGCGCCGGCACCAGCACGGGGACGGGATTGGCCCGGACCGCCGCCGCGACCCGCTCGGGGGCGAGGTCCGGGATCCCGGCCTCGCGCGCCAGCCAGGCCGCCGGACGCAACTGCCCGAACGGGATGGCCCGGGTCGCCCGCAGGACGGCGCGCTGTTCGTCGTCGAGCGGGCCGAAGTCGTAGCGCAGGGTCCGGTCCCGGCCGCGCAGGGCCCGCACCAGACCCGGCGGCGGCTTGACCCCGGAGACGGCCGACCGCCGGGTCCGGTTCCGGTAGGCGTCCTCGAACGCGCGGTCGTCGGCGTACCAGGCCGTGGCGGCGGAGCCGGTCACCGCGCCCCGCCCGTGGACGACGTAGAGGGAGCCGACCGGGGAGTCGATCCGTACGTAGCAGTCGTAGCGATGTGCCGGAACGCCGGCGCGGTCCAGCACCCGTGCCGCGAACCCCGCGGGTGCCGCCTCGCGCAACGCGTTCCACTCGTCCGGCAGTCTCATCCCGTCGCCTCCTTCCTCTTCCTCCGGGCCGGTTCGTGTGCCGCCCCGGCCGTTTCCCCGGCCGGTGACCCCGCCGCGCCGGCCGCCGTCCGGTCGGCGTCCAGGCCGGACTCCGCGCGCAGGGCGGCGAGCCCCCGCGACACCTGGGCCTTCACCGTGCCGACCGGACGGTCCAGGACCCCGGCCACCTCCTGATAGCTCAGCTCGCCGATGTGCCGCAGCACCACGGGCAGTCGGTGATGGTCCGGGAGCCGGGACAGTGCGGCCACCAGCCGGGCCCGGCGCACCCCGTCGAGCGCGCGCTGCTCCGGCCCCGGGCGGCCGTCCGGGATCTCGATCTCCGCCACTTCGACGCCGTCGGCGACGCCGGGCCGACGGCTCAGGGTACGGACGTGGTTGCGCCACACGTTCGCGGCGATGGTCAGCAGCCAGGCGCGCGGCTGGAGCTGTCCGCGGCGCTCCGGCGGGTACTCCCGCAGGGCGGAGTAGGCGCGCAGGAACGTTTCCTGACCCAGGTCGTCGGCGTCCCGTGCGGAGCCGGAGAGACGCAGCAGGACGGAGCGCACGGTGCCGGCCTGGGTGCGGACGAGTTCGGTGAACCCGTCGTCCAGGTCGGTCGCGAGCAGTTCCGTCAGCGGGGGAGTCGTCTCGTCCATCGTCCTTGTGAACACCGAGCCGGGTCAGGACGTTGCACCGCACCTTCCCACGCTCCGTCCGGCCCGGCGACGTGAACATGCCTGGACGGCTCCCGCGGTGATCATCCCGAGCGCGGCGGCGTCGATCGCTGCTCCTCGATGGAGAGCCGGCGCTCGGCGGCCCGGACGGCCTCGTAGTCCCGCCGGATCTGCTTCTCGTCGGGGTGGGCGAGGATCACGAATCCGAAGTTGAGGCTGTCGACCAGGTCCCGGGTGGCGGGGACCCGGTCCCCGTCGGCCAGGTTCTGGACCGAGAAGTGGTGACTGGGCAGGTTCCGGATCTCCTCCAGGACGGCCGTGCCGCGGACGGTTCCGGAGCGGGGCGCGATGTGGAAGACGCACATCTGGTGGACCAGCAGTTCGTAGCCCTGCGGGAGTTCGCCTCCGGTCAGCCAGCGCACGGTCCGGTCGATCTGGCTGTCGCCGGTGGCGTGGCGGTTGAAGCGCGGCTGGCCGCCGCCGTGCGGCCGGGCACCGAGCTCGATCAGCAGCGGCCCCCCGGCCGTGCCCATCACCTCGACGTGTGCCGAGCCGAAGCGCAGCCCCACCGCGTCCAGGACGCCGAAGACGTACTCCGTCAGGCCGGGAAGGGCCGGATCGTCCGGGGGGAGCCACCGCATGGTGTCGTAGACGGCCATGTGCGGACCGTTGTCGATCTTTCGGTAGGCGCACACGTCGACCACGGCGTGCTTCCCGTCGTGGCTGAAGGTGTCGATCACGTATTCGGTGCCCGTGACGAACTTCTGGACGAGGAGCCGGTCGTCGACCTCGCCGAACTGGTTGACCCGGCCGAGCCGGCGCGTGAACACCGCCCGCCAGTCCCGGCCGCCGGGCAGCTTGATCACACCGTCGGTGCTGGCGCTCTTGGGCGGTTTGACGACCAGGTCCGCCCCGGCCAGGTCCTCGCTCTCGAGCCAGGCCGCCACCTCGTCGGCATCGGCGGTGCAGATCTGCGGGATGACCGGCAGGCCCGCCGCCGCGACGGCGGCCGCCATGCTGCCCTTGTCCCGTCGCGCCGCGGCGAGCCCGGGCACGTTGGCCCGCTCGGGCGTCACGCGCGGGGCGAGCCGCTCGGCCAGTTCCACCCCGGACTCGCAGCCCGCCACGACGCAGCGCGGGTCCAGTGCCCGCAGCCGATCCACGACGGCCTCCAGGTCCCCCTCGTACACGATGATCTCGGGGAAGTCCCGGGGCCGGTAGGAGGAGGCGTAGGCCTCCGGCGGCCGGGGGCCGGTGACCACCGCCACCACCGGGACGCCGTGCTCGGCGAGGGTCTGCGCGAACAGGGCCCCCGAGGAGTACGGGTCGACGATCACGCAGGGGCCCTGCGGCAGGGCGCCGTCGACCGTCTTCACGAAATTCTCGATGCCGTCTGCGTGGGCCATGGGCAGCTTCGCTCACTTCCGGATCACGGCGTGCCGGAGAACCGCGGCACGGGGGACGGGGACGGGGGACGGGGACGGGGCTCAGGAGGTTTCGGCGGGCGTCGGCGCGGTCGCCGGTTCGGGGTCCGCCGTCCGCCGCTTCGCGTCGGCGGGGGGCTCGGCCATGCCGATCGGGGTGACGGCGACGGCCACGGCGGTCAGTGCTCCGCACAGCCACCACACGGAGGCCGCCGACGCCTGCCAGGCGGCGATGCCGATCACCGGGCCGACGGCGTAGCCGATCTGCATCGGGAAGGCGGAGGCGGCGATGTAGCGGCCCCGCAGGTGCGCGGGGGCGACCTTGCCGGGCCAGGCGGAGGCGGTCGGGGTGCCGATCATCTCGCCGACCGTCCACACCACCGTCGCGATCACGAACATCGCCATGCCGGGACCGGCCACGTACAGGTTCATGCCGACGCCCACCAGGCCGACGCCCAGCGCGACGGCGAACCGGCCCGGTAGGTGCTGGACGTACTTCGTGAACAGCAGCTCCAGGCAGATGACCACGGCCGCGTTCAGCGACAGCAGGGCGGAGTAGAACGCCGGTCCGTGGCCGTCGGCCCTGAGCTGGAGCGGCAGCGCGGAGGTGTGCTGGATGTAGACGACGGCGTTGAGGAAGAGGGCCAGGAGGAACAGCAGGTAGCGCCGGTCGCGGAGCACGGCCACGTACGACCGGCCGTCGGACCCGGTCCCGGACCCGGGCTTCCGGCCGCCGGGACCGGCGGTCGCGCCGGCCCGGACCAGGACCAGGGCGAAGAGGGCGAAGCCGATCGACGTCACCGCGTCGATGTAGAACATCAGGTCGTACGAGTAGCCGATGAGCAGGGCGCCGAGCAGCGGGCCGGCGGTGGTGCCGAGGTTGAACGCCATGCGGTGGACGGCGAACACCATCACGTGGTGCTCCTCGGGCGTGGCCTCCACCAGCAGCGCCGAGGAGGCGGGCCGGTATGCCTGTGCCGCCACGCCGATCACCGCGGCCACCGTGATCACCACGGGCAGGCTGTGGAGGAACACCAGGCCGAGGGTGAGCAGGCCGGCGAGCGCCATGGAGCCGACGATGGTCCACGCGTGGCCGACCCGGTCCGAGACCGAACCGCCCGCCAGGACGCCGACGACCGAGCCCACCCCGTACGCACCGAGCGCGAAGGCGGCCGCGGACGTGCTGAAGCCCTTGTCGGTGAGGTAGAGCACCAGGTAGATCTGGAGGAAGTTGCCCAGCCGGTTGATCAGCATGCCGACCAGGACCAGCCGGATCGGGCCCGGGATCCCGCGGAGGGTCTGTACGACGGACGGCCGGGCGGCCCTGGGGCCCTGGGGGGCGTCCTGTCCGGTGTTCGTCACGGAGCGGGTACCCCCGCCGGACGCGAGGCGAGTTCGACGAACTCGGGTGCGCTCAGCAGGGCGGTGCGGGCCTGCTCGACCGAGTCGGCGAGGGCGATCACGCGGGCGTAGCGGGAGATGTAGCCGCGCGGCGGCAGGCGCAGCACCGCGCCGGGGCCCGCCATCGCGGCGGCGCTGTGGACACCGGCCGGGAAGCGGTCCTCGTGGACGGTCACCGCGTCGATCTCGATGTCCGCGTCCGGATACAGGAAGGCTATGGCCGCGGCCTTGCGGTGGCGGACCCCGGTGTCCGGCCGGCGGCCCGCTGCGGTGTCCGCCGCCGCCATCGCGACGTCGACGCCGGTGGCCAGCTGCCCGAGGTACGGGATCATGTCGCCGCCGAGCCGGGCGTTGACCTCCATCAGGCGCAGCCCGCCGGGGGTGATGCGGAATTCGGTGTGGCTGACACCGGTGTGGAAGTCCAGCGCGGAGTGCGCGGACCGCAGCGCCTCCAGCAGCCCGGGGTCGGTCAGCAGCGGGTCGGCCCCGTCGACCTCGTGCCCCGTCTCCTCGAAGAAGGGTTCCAGGCCGACCTGCTTGCGGGCGACGACGAGCGGAACGCACTCCCCCTCGAAGAAGACCGCGTCGACGCTGATCTCGGGCCCGTCGGCGAACTCCTCGACGAGCACCGGTACGTCGAAGACGGGCACACCGGGGTAGGAGGCGCCGGACGCCGCCCGGTAGGCGCTCTCCAGGTCGCCCGGGCCGTCGGCCCTGCGCACGCCCATCCCGCCGGCCAGCCCGCGCGGCTTCACGACGACGGGGAAACCGATCTTCTCCGCCGCCGCCCGGACCTCGGCCGGGGAACGCACGCCGATCGAGGCCGGCTGCGGCACCCGGGCCGCTTCCAGCGCGGCCCGCGTGGCGGCCTTGTCCCGGCAGGCGATGACGGTCCCGGGGGAGTTGCCCGGCAGCCCGAGCGCCCGGGCCGCATGGGCCGCGGGGGTGACGAGCCCCTCGTCGTAACAGAACACGCCGGCCACCTCGTGCGCGGCGGCCACCTGCCGGGCGGCCTCCGTCAGGGCGTCGGGGTCGGTGTTGTCGACGACCGTGCCGCCCACGACGTACGGCTCCTCCCAGCTCACCGGTGCGGGCTGGAGCAGCCATAACGCGTAGCGCGTGCTCACCGTCCGCAGTATGAACTCCCTGCTGAGCCGACCGCTGCTCCCGATCAACAGCAGAAGCGGCTTCTCGCCGTCCCACGCCATGTCCACGCTCCTCGTTCGCCGTCGTGCCTTCGGCCGGTGCGTCCCGCCACCTGTGGAACACCGGCGCGGACCGGGCCGTTGCACCCGGCGGGGGGCCGCCCCGCCGGGGGACGGCCGGCGGGACGTTGCTCAGCGTGCGTCGTGGAAGATGGGCACAGTCGCCGCTTCCAGGGCGAGCAGATGGCGTTTGGCCTCGAGTCCTCCCGCGTAGCCGCTGAGGCTGCCCGTGGAACCGATGATCCGGTGGCAGGGCAGCACCACGCACAGCGGATTGGCTCCCAGCGCCGTGCCGACGGCGCGGGCGGCGCCGGGCCGGTCGAGTGCCCGGGCGAGCTGGGCGTAGCTCGCGGTCCGCCCGTACGGGACGAACTCGGCCAGCATCAGGTTGGTGCGGCGGCTGAACGGGGTGGCGAGCCGCAGGTCCGTCGCAACGGTGAAGTTCCGGCGCGTGCCGTCCAGATAGGCGTCGATCTGCTCGCGGGCCTCGTCCAGCACCTTGTGTTCGGCCGTACCCGCGTCCTGCGGTCCCACCGCGTGCAGCCCGGCCCGGGCCAGGCGCTCTTCGGCGTCCTGCGGCGTGCCGTAGCAGCACAGCACGAGCGCGTCGTCCGTCGCCGCCAGCACCAGCGGCCCCAGGGGCGTGGCGTGGACCGTCAGGGTGGCGGCTGCACCGGCGGCAGGGCCGAGGGTCGTCATGGCGGGACTCCTTCGTTCGTCATGATCCTGGTTCGTCACGACCGCGGCCCCCGCCAGGAGGCCGTACGGCGACGGTGGAAACACCGTCGCCGCCGAAGGGGTTGCGCGCCCCCGCGCGCGGCCCGCACCGCAGGGGCGGGGCGTGCGCCCCCGCCCCTCTCCGCCGGGGTCAGCGGTCGCGCAGCTCCAGCGTGCAGCACTTGACGCTGCCGCCGGCCTTGAGCAGCTCGGAGAGCTCGACCCCGATCGGCTCGAAGCCGCGCGCCCGCAGCTTGGCGTGGAGACCGGTGGCCGCGGCGGGCAGGAGCACGTGGCGGCCGTCGGAGAAGGCGTTGAGGCCGAAGACCGCCGCGTCCTCGGCGGTGGCCAGGATCGCCGTCGGGAACATGGCGCGCAGTACGGCCTGGCTGCCCTGGGAGAAGGCGGCCGGGTAGTACATGACCTCGTCCTCCGACAGTACGGAGAGCGCGGTGTCCAGGTGGTAGTACTCCGGGTTCACCAGCGTCAGCGAGGTCACCGGGAGGCCGAAGAACTCCTGGGCCTCCGCGTGGGAGCGCGGGTCCGTGCGGAAGCCCGTACCGGCCAGCAGACGGCGGCCGACGGTGAGGATGTCACCCTCGCCCTCGTTGACGAACTCGGGCCACAGCGTGTCCGTGTAGCCGCGGCCCTCCAGCCACCGCAGGTACGCGGGCCCCTCCGCGGTGCGCTCCGCGTGCCGGAACCGGGCCCCGAAGACCTTGCCGTCGACGACGGTGGCGCCGTTGGCCGCGAACACCATGTCGGGCAGGCCCTCGATCGGATCTATCTCCTCGACCACGTGGCCGAGTTCGAGGTACAGGTCGCGCAGGCCCTCCCACTGGCTGACGGCGAGCGCGTTGTCCGTGGCGTGCTGCGGGTTCATCCACGGGTTGATCGAGTACGTGACGTCGTAGTGCCGGGGCCGGCACATCAGCAGACGGCGGCGCGTGGCGACCCGCGTGGGGCTCTCGGAACGGTAGAGGGCGCCGGCAGGGGTGATGGGCTCGGTGAGCGGCACGAGGGCTCCTTCTCATGGGGTGTCGATGGAAGCCCGACCGGCCGAGGGATGTGTCGGCCGGCCGGATGCGTGTGACGCAACTGATCACGTGGGCCAATGGAAATGGCGCTCCGGATTGACCGGAAGTAATGGCGGACACCGGCCAATCAACCCGCTGACCCGGGCCCCGGCCGAGTTGATTGTCCGTGTCCGGCGCAGCTTCCGGGCAATCGGGCGCTGCCGTGGAATGTGGTCATCACCCGGGAGGCAACGAAAGGACGCGAACCGTCCTGCCTGACCGTACGAACCTGTCCACCTGTTCCATCTGGAGGTACTTCCATGGCGCATCGCAATGTCGAACTGCTCGCAGTCGGTGCAGGCCCGGCGAACCTGGCGCTGGCGGTCGCCGTCGAGGAGCTCGCACCCGAGCTTGCCGGTGACACGCTGCTGATCGAGCGCGAGCAGGACATCGTGTGGCAGCGGGGCATGCTGCTGCCCGACGCGCTCAGCCAGGTCTCCTTCCTCAAGGACCTGGTCACCATGCGGAATCCGTGCAGCAGATTCTCCTTCGTCAATTTCCTTCACTCGCAGTCGCGCCTCGACGCGTTCGTCAACCTGGCGAGTTTCGTCCCTTACCGCAGTGAGATATCCGAGTACCTGCAGTGGGTCGCCAATGAGCTCGAGACGGTGCAGGTCGAATACGGCCGCGAATGCGCCGGCGTCGAGGCGGTGACGGGCGACGACGGGGAGCTCTCCGGCTGGCTGGTCACCCTTGCCGACGGCGACACCATCGGCTGCCGCTACCTCGTGATCGGCGCGGGCCGCGACGCCCACGTCCCCGCCGTGTTCGACGGCCTGCCGGCCGAGCGCGTCATCCACAGCACGCAGTACACGCAGCGCATCGCCGACGTGCAGGCCGACCTGCCGCACCGCGTCGCGGTGATCGGCGGCGCCCAGAGCGCGGCCGAGCTGTTCGGCGCCGCGCTGCGGGACCTGCCCGAGTGCAAGCCGACGATGATCATGCGGTCCATCGGTCTGAACGGCTACGAGAGCAGCAAGTTCACCAACGAGCTCTACTACACGTCCTTCATCGACGAGTTCTACGGCTCGTCGCCGGAGGCCCGCCAGCAGCTGCTCGGCGAGATGTACCGCTCCAACTACGGCGGCCTCTCCCCCGCCACCCTGGACGGCCTGTACCGGCAGTTCTACCAGGACCGCCGCTCCGGCCAGGAGCGCCTGGCCCTGCACCCCATGACGGACGTGACCGGCGCGCGCATGGACGGCGACGAGGTCGTCCTCACCCTGGTGGACCGCAAGTCGGGAGCCGAGCGGGAGATGCGCACGGACCTGGTGCTCCTGGGCACGGGCTTCGTCCGCGAGATGCCGTGGGCGGTCAAGGCCCTCGCGCAGTCGATCGGTCTCGACGAGATCAACGTGAGCCGTCACTACCGGCTCGACCTGGGCCGCCCGGCGACCGCCGCCTGCTACCTGCAGGGCGTCAACGAGGCCACCCACGGCATCGCCGACTCGCTGCTCAGCGTGCTCGCGGGCCGCTCCGCGGAGATCACCGAGGACATCCTCGCGCACCGCAGGACCCGATCCGTGGAAGTCCCCGCCGTGCGAGAGCTGGCGCTCGCCGGCGCCGTCTGAGCACCGCGCACCCCTCACGAGCCGTACCCGTCCGACGAGGAGAGACCGACCCCCATGCTCAGCAAGCAACTCGACCGCGAAGGACTCACGCACGAGAACGGCCTGGACGCGCAGCGGCTGCTGCCCTGGCCCGAGCTCAACGCCCCGTTCGAGGGCTCCTGGTGCGTGATCCGCCCCGGCACCGCATCGACGGCCCACGCCCACCACGAGTACGAGATCTTCATCGCCGTCTCCGGGTCCGCCGTCCTGGAATCGGGCGGTGTCCGCAAGCCCTTCGTGACCGGGGACATCGTCCACTTCACCCCGGGCTCCGACCACCGGGTGATCAACGAGTCCGACGCGGACTTCGAGATGTACAGCGTCTGGTGGGACCTCGACATGACACAGCGGTTCGCAGCTCGCCACGAAGGAGTCCAGGCATGACACGCCGTACGGTCATCATCGCGCCGCCGCCGACCCCGAACGGGGACCTGCACACCGGTCACCTGGCGGGCCCCTACCTGGCGGGCGACGTGTACGCACGCTACCTGCGGGCGTCGGACCGGCCGGTGATCTTCACCAGCGGTACCGACGACAGCCAGACCTACGTGGTGGCCAGCGCCGCCCGCGCCGGTCTGACCCCGGAGGAACTCGCCCAGCGCTCCGCGACGCAGATCCGCGCCACCCTGGAGGCGGCCGGCATATCCGTCGACGGCTTCGCCCCCTTCGACAAGGGCTACCGGCAGACCGTCATCGACTTCGTCACCGACCTCCACAGCGACGGAGCCTTCCGCCTCAAGACGGTGCTGCTGCCGTACGTCGAGGCCACCGGCGAGTACCTGATGGAGGGTCTGGTCGCCGGCGACTGCCCGGTCTGCCTCGTGGAGAGCCGCGGCGGACTCTGCGAGTCCTGCGGACACCCCAACAACTTCGACGAACTGCTGCGTCCGCGCTCCACCGTCGACCCGGACGCCGTGGTCACGCACCGCGAGGCGCAGATCCTCGTGCTGCCGATGGAGGAGTACCGGGACCGGCTCGCCGACTACTACGCCCGGCACCGGGACGTGCTGCGCCCGCACACCGCGCAGCTCGTCCGGGAGGCGCTGGAGCGGCCGCTGCCGGACTTCCCCATCACCTATCCCACCGCGTGGGGCATCCCGGCCCCGTTCACCGAGACGCCGGGCCAGGTCCTCAACGCCTGGGCCGAGGGCATGGCCGCCTCGATGTACTGCACCTGGTACGCCGCCGAGCAGATCGGTGAGCACACCGACCGGTTCGACGAGCACTGGCTGTCCGAGCACGGCATCGACCTCGTGTACTTCCTCGGATTCGACAACGTCTACTTCTGGGGAATGACGCACCTGGCCCTGCTGATGGCGCACGGCGACCGGTACGTCGAGCCGCACGCCATCGTGTCGAACGAGTTCTACGAACTGGAGAACCAGAAGTTCTCCACAAGTAAAGGCCACGTGGTGTGGGCCGCCGATCTGGTGGCCGAGGTACCGCGCGACCTGGTCCGCTTCTACCTGGCGCTGACGGCGCCGGAGCACTCCCGTACGAACTTCAGCCACGAGGCGCTGGACGTACTGTCGCGCACCCGGCTGGTCGAGCCGTGGAACCGGCTCGCGGGCCGGCTGGGCGAGCTGCTCGCCGGGGTCGCGCCGGACGCGCTGCTGCCGGTCTCCGAGACCGGTGCCCGGCAGGCGGGGATCGTCGTCGAGCGGTTCCGTTCCCACTACGAGCTGGACAGCTTCAGCCTCCACCGGGCGGCGGACCTGATCGTCGTGCACCTCGACCGGCTGCTGGGGCAGGCGGACCGCGTGTCGGTGGACGTCCCCACCGACCTCGGTGACCTGGTCCTCGCCGTCCGGACGCTGACCGCGTGCGCCGCTCCGCTGCTCGTCGACCTCGCGGCCCGCGCCGAGCGCGCCGGGGCCGATCTGACCCTTCCGGCCGGTGCCTTCGCGGCCACCCCCGTCGCTCCCCTGCGACTCCCCCTCCTGTCCACCGCGGTCGGGGCCTTCGCGCCCGTGGCCGAGCCGGCCGACATCCGAGCCTGACCTCCGAGGAGCACTGTGTCCACGATCGCCCCGCCCCGACCCAATCGGGCAGAACGACTGCTCATCCCCGCGACCTTCATCACCAACCTGGGCAACGGCATCCAGCTCACCGCCGCCTCGTACCTGGTCTTCACCGAGGCCAACACCATGCTGGCGGTCAGCTGGCTGATGATCGCCGTCACCATCCCGCAGGTGGCGCTCTCCCTGTTCTTCGGCAAGCTCGCCGACCGCTTCGACCGCCGGACCCTGGCGATGGTCTCCGACCTGGCCAGCGCCGCCGCCGCGATCGGTCTGCCGGTCTGGCTGGCCCTCGGCGGCAACCCCTCGACCGTCAGCTACGTCGCCAGCTTCATCCTGTCGATCTCCGCGGCCCTCTTCTTCCCGGCCAGCAACGCCCTGATCAAGGAGCGGATCCCGGAGTCCCGGCTCGCCCAGTTCAACGGCAACGCCGAGATCGCCATCCAGGCCGGCACGCTCGCCTCGGCGGCCCTCGGCGGCTGGGTGATCGTCTGGGTCGGCACCACGTCGCTCTTCTACTTCAACGCGATCACGTTCCTGCTCTCCGCCGCGCTGCTGTTCCTCATCGGCCGTCGTCCGGCCGGCCAGGCCGTCACCGAGGCCGCGGCCAAGGCCGCGTCGGCCGCCGCCGCCCGCCTGACCGCTTCCCGCCCGCCGCTGGCCCGCCTCGCGGTGCTCTACATCATCGGCAACATCGTCATCATCGTCGGCAACAGCATCATGCTGGTCCTGGTCATCGACGGCTTCAAGTCCAACGCCGGCTACCTCGGCATCGTCGACGCCCTGTTCGGCATCGGTGCGCTGTTCGCGGCCTGGGCCTTCAAGAAGATCAGTTCCAAGGCCACCGTGCTCAAGACGGCCCTGATCGGCTACCTCGCCTTCGCGGTGCTCCTGTCCATGGAGTCCATCCACCTCTACGCGATGATGGCCGTCATCCCCTTCGCCGCGATCGCCTTCTGCGTGGCCCGCATCTCGGCCCGCACCGCCCTGATGAGCGCGGCGCCCGAGGAGAAGACGGGCTTCGTCTTCGGTGCCACCAACGCCTTCGGCCTCGCGGCCGGCACCACCGCCGTGGTCCTCATCTCGCTCCTGGTCGACTCCACCAACGTGAAGAACGGCTTCTACGCCCTCTCCGCCCTGGTCGTCGTCATCGCCACCATCACCGTCATCTCGCTCAGCAAGCACGACCGTGAGGTCGCCGCCGCCGAAGCCGCCGAAGCCGCCGCGGCCGCCGCCGAGAAGTCCGAGCCCGTCGCCGGGGCCGCCGAGCCCGCCGCGGTCACCGAGCCCGCCGCCGAGGCCCGCGAGTCCGTCCCGGCCAAGGTCTGAAGGGAGAAGCACAGATGAAGCTGCTCGCCATCGAGGCCAGCCAGAACGCCACCTACTACATCTCCCGCTACCAGCAGGTCCAGGACCTCGGTGCAGAGGTCTTCGTCCTCAACGGCCTGGGAACCGAGGACTTCTGGGACGCGGATCGCTACCGGATCGCCGGATCGAAGCACATCGAGGACATCGTCACGGCCGCCAAGGTCTGGCACGCGGAGGAGGAGTTCGAGGGGGTACTGACCTTCTCGGAATCCGGGGTCGTCACGGTGGCGGTCGTCGCCGAGGCGCTCGGACTGCCGAGCATCGGGTTCGAGGCGGCCCGGACCAGCCGCAACAAGCTGCTGATGCGCCAGGCGCACGAGCGCGGCAGCGCCGCCCACCCCGGCTTCCGGTACGCCCCCGACGTCCCGGCCGCGCTCGCCGCCGGCGAGGAACTGGGCTACCCGCTGATCCTCAAGCCGACCCTGGGGGCGGCCAGCAACTTCGTCTTCAAGGTCGACGGCCCCGACGAGATGCGCGCCCGCTTCGACGACGCCACCCGTGGCATCGAGACCATGACCTGGGCCCTGATGGAGGCGGACGGCCTCGACCTCGGCCCGAACGGGATCATCGTCGAGGGCTACCTCGACGGCCACGAGCACCTCATCGAGGCGCTGGCCTGGGACGACGAGGTGTACCTCGGCTCCATCGTGGACCGGATCACCGTCGAGAGCGGGACCTTCGACGACGACGTCCACCACGCGCCGAGCTCGCTGACCCCCGAGCAGGTGGCCGCGGTGCACGAGGTGGTCCGGGACGCGGCCCACGCCCAGGGACTGCGCCGGTCCGTACTGCACGCCGAGGTGAGGTTCCACCGGGGCAGGCCCTTCATCCTGGAGATCGCGATCCGGCCCGGCGGCGGCGGTCTCGACCACATGGCACGGATCAGCGCGGGCCACGACCCCATCAAGTGCGTGGTCGACGTGGCCCGGGGCACCCGCCCCGACGTCTCGCACTACTCGCCGACCTCCGTGCACACCGCCGCGATGTGCCTGATCAGCGGGGCGGGCACGGTCGAGTCGGTCGAGGTGCCGCAGGACGTACCGTCCTCCGTCTTCTTCCTCAAGATCACGGCCACTCCGGGGACGGTCATCAAGCGCCCGCCGGCGGGCAACAACATCCTCGGCTTCCTCGGTGCCACGGGCGAGTCGCTGGAGGAGGCGCTGAGCACCGCCCACATCGTGGCCAGCCGCATCCGTACGGAGATGAGGCCCGAGCATGGCTGAGTCCCCGCGGCGCACGGCCACCGAGCGGCACTACCTGATGTGCCGGCCCACCCACTTCGAGGTGAGCTACGCGATCAACCCGTGGATGAACCCGGACAAGCCGATGGACGCCGAGCTGGCGCTGACCCAGTGGGAGCGGATCCGGGACCTCTACCTCGGACTCGGCCACCGGGTCTCCGCCATCGACCCCGTCCCGGGCCTGCCCGACATGGTGTTCACCGCGAACGGGGCCACCGTGGTCGACGGCAAGGTGCTGATCGCGAAGTTCCGCCACCAGGAGCGGGCGGCCGAGGCCGACGCCCACCGGGCCTGGTTCGAGGACCACGGCTACACCGACATCAGGGTCCCGCAGTACATCAACGAGGGCGAGGGCGACTTCGCCCCGGCCGGCCGGCGGATCCTGGCCGGCGCGGGATTCCGCAGCGACCCCGGCGCGCACGAGGAGCTCCGCGAGTTCTTCGGCCTGCCCGTGGTCGGCCTGGCCCTGACCGACCCCCGCTTCTACCACCTGGACACCGCGCTGTGCGTCCTCGACGACGACCTGGTGGCGTACTACCCCGCCGCCTTCTCCGAGGAGAGCCGGGACGTGCTGCGGGAGCTGTACCCGGACGCGGTCATCGCCACCCGGGAGGATGCCGATGCCTTCGGCCTGAACGCGGTGAGCGACGGACTGAACGTGGTCCTGACGGAGACCGCCACCCACCTGGCCGGTGAGCTGCGCGAGCGCGGGTTCCAGGTGCACGGCGTGGACATGTCCGAACTGCTGAAGGCCGGTGGCGCGGTCAAATGCATCACTCAGGAGATACGACGCCCGTGATCGATTACGACGGCAGAAGTTTCCGCAACACCGGTTACCCGGCGGGCGAGGACGCCCCCGTCGGCCACTACCGCCAGGACGGCGACCTGCTCTGGGCCGACTTCGACGGAGGCGAGGTCCGCAGGGGCTCGCTCAACGGGCGCGTGGAGCCCGACGGGAACCTCGAATTCGCCTACACGATGGTCCTCGCGGACGGCGAGGTGGTCGCCGGGCGGTGCTGGAGCACCCCCGAGTTCCTGGACGACGGACGGATCCGGCTCAACGAGCGCTGGGAGCGCTACGGAGCCCACTCGGACAGCGGTGAATCCGCACTGGAGGAGGTAAGGACATGACCCCGCCCACCACCCCGCTCCGCGGGGGCAGCGTGACCTGGGCCTGCACCAGCGGCTTCAGCCCGGTCTTCATCTTCCCCTTCACCCCGGGCGAGTACTACGGGGTGGCCAACCTGCACGAGTTCCAGACGCTGATGTACCGCCCGCTGTACTGGTACGGAACCGGCGGCCAGCCGACGGTCGACTACGAGCGCAGCCTCGCCGAGCCCCCGGAGTGGAGCGAGGACGGCCGCACCGCGACGATCACGGTCAAGCCCTACAAGTGGTCGAACGGCGAGAGCGTCAACGCCGACAACGTGATGCTGTGGATGCACCTGCTGGAGGCCGAGAAGGACAGCTTCGGCGGGTACACGCCGGGCTTCTTCCCGGACAACCTGGCCGGCTACGAGAAGGTCGCCGAGGACAAGGTCAGCTTCACCTTCGACCGCGCCTACTCGCACAACTGGGTGCTGATGAACCAGTTCAGCACCATCACCCCGCTGCCGAAGGCATGGGACCGCACCGGCGACGACCGGCCGGCCGACGCCACCCACGACCCGGCCCAGGCCTCCGCGGTCTACGCCTATCTCCGGGCCTGCAACGACGAGCGCAAGAGCTGGGACACCAGCCCCGTCTGGAGTGTTGTCAACGGACCCTGGAAGCTGAGCAGTTACACGATCGACGGCGTCTCCGGAGAGGCCGTCCTGGTACCGAACGAGACCTACTCGGGACCCAACAAGCCCTACCTGGACGAGTTCCGGCTGGTGCCCACCGGCTCGGACACCGAGCAGTACGAGATGCTCCGCCGCGGCCCCGAGGCCCCAGGCGGCGTGCAGATCGGCTTCCTGCCCTTCGACGAGGTCACCGAGCCGGCCGAGGACCCGCTGGTCGGCGGGCCCAACCCGCTCGGCGAGCACTACGACCTCGTCCCCCAGCTCACCTACAAAATCCATTACTTCCCGATCAACTTCAACAACCCCACCGTCTCCGGAAAGATCTTCAAGCAGCTCTACTTCCGCCAGGCACTGCAGTCCTGCCTCGACTCCCGGGGCGCCATCCGCGACGTCTACAAGGGCTACGGCTACCCGACCACCGGGCCCATCCCGGCCCTGCCGGACAGCCCGCTGCTCTCGCCCGCCGCGCACGAGGACCCGTACCCCTTCGACGTCGGGGCGGCCCGAGCCTTCCTGACGGAGAACGGCTGGGACACCAGCACCACCCCGGCGCTCTGCGTCCGCGAGGGCACCGGACCCGGAGAGGCGGGTGAGGGCATCCCGGCCGGCACCCCGCTGCGGTTCTCGATGCGCTACGCCCAGGGGCACGAGACGCTGACCGCGGTCATGCGCAAGTTCGCCGCCGACGCCGCGAAGGCCGGCATCGAGATCGTCCTGACCGAGGTCGAGGCGAGCGTCCTGGTCCTGGAGGACACCACCTGCACCCCGGGCCCCGACAGCCCGTGCCTGTGGGAGTTCAGCGACTGGAATGGCGGCTGGGGTTACGGTCCCGGCTTCTACCCGACCGGCGAGGCGCTCTACTCGACCGGCTCCTCGGTGAACTTCGGCAGCTACAGCGACCCGAAGGCGGACGAGCTGATCGCCCGCACCGTCGTCAGCGACGACCTGGAGGACCTGTACGCCTACCAGGACCACATCGCGCAGCAGGTCCCGGTCATCTGGATGCCCAACTTCCCCTTCCGCCTGCTGGAAGTGGCCAACAACCTGAAGGGCGTGGCTCCGATCAACCCCTTCGGACTCATCAATCCCGAGGACTGGCACTACGTCGGCGAGGTGCTCTGATGTACCAGCGGCTGATCGACCTCCTCGACGGCAACCGGGCCCGCTACCGGCTGATCGACCACCCGGCCGAGGGCCGGACGGACCTGGCGAGCGTCCTGCGCGGCCACCCGCTGGACCAGGCCGCCAAGTGCATCGTCGTCCGCGTGAGCATCACCAAGCGCGTCGGCAAGTACGTGCTCGCGGTGGTTCCCGGCGACCGGCAGGTCGACCTGGAGGCGGTCGCCGCACTGTTCGGCGGCGGGCGGACGGCGTTCGCCACGCCCGAGATCGCCGAGCGCCTGGCCGGCAGCGTCTGCGGCACGGTGATGCCGCTGAGCTTCCACCCCGATCTGCACCTCGTCGTCGACGAGGGCCTGATCCTCACCGAAGAGATCTATTTCAACGCGGCCCGCCTGGACCGTTCCGTGGCCCTGTCCACCCCCGACTACCTGGCCATCGCCCAGCCGCAGCTCGCGGCGATCGCGACGGCGGGCGACCGGGTCCTGACCCACTCCGCGAGGTGACGAAGATGACGCAAGACGCCAACACGACCGATGACGGCGTGGTGATCCTGGTCGGCAGCGGACAGCGCGCCTACCGCGAGTACCTGCTCGCCGGTGCCTCGCGGCGCCGCCCGACATGGATCCTGGACGCCGTGGATCCCACCTGGCAGGAGCAGTACGTGCTGGGCTCCACCACGGTGGAACTGCTCGACCGCGAACGCCTGGTGCCCGACACCGAAGGACTGATCAAGGCCGCCGAGGCGGTGGCCGCCGAGCACCGCGTGGTGGGCGTGTTCAGCTACGACGAGACGCTCGTGGTGACCACCGCCCTCATGGCGGAGCGGCTCGGACTGCCCGGGCTGACCTCCCGGGGCGCGGACAACTGCCGCAACAAGCACCACACCCGGCAGCTGCTGACCGCCGCCGGGCTGCCCCAGCCGCACTTCGCCTACGTGACCGACGCCGAGACGGCCCTCGCCACCGCCGACTCCTTCGGCTACCCGGTGGTCCTCAAGCCCCGAGGCATGGGCGCGAGCATCGGCGTCATCCGGGTCGACGGCCCGGAGGGGGTCCGCGGTGCCTTCGAGGTCGCGGACACCGCCAGCCGCGGCGGGAACAGCGACTACGAGGGCGGGGTGCTGGTCGAGGAGTGCGTCATGGGCCCCGAGATCAGCATCGACGGAGTGGTCTTCGACGGTGCCTGGACCCCGCTTTTCCTCGCGCACAAGGAAGTGGGCCTCGCGCCCTACTTCGAGGAGACCGGGCACGTGGTCAGCGCCACCGACCCGCTGCTCGCCGACGAGGAACTGCTGCACGTCCTGCGGGCCGCCCACCGGGAACTGGGCATCGGCTACGGGATCACGCACACGGAGGTGAAGCTCACCACCCGCGGCCCGGTGATCATCGAGGTGAACGCCCGCCTCGGCGGCGACCTCATCCCGTACCTCGGCAGCCTCGCCACCGGTGTGGAGCCCGGGGAGCTGGCCGCGGACGTGGCCGCCGGCGTCCGTCCCGAGTGGACCCCGGAGCGCACCCGCACCGTGGGCATCCGCTTCCTGTACCCGCCGGAGAACGGCACGGTCCGCTCGGTCGACGTACCCGCCCCCTCGGACGTACCGGGGCTGCTGGAGACGAACGTGATGGTGGAGCCCGGGACGACCCTGCTGCTGCCGCCCGAGGGCTACCTCAGCAGGTACGCCAACGTGATCTGCGCCGGCGACGACTTCCTGGGCTGCGAGGAGTCCCTCGCCAAGGCGGCCGCACTGACCACGATCGTCCTCGACAGCTGACCCGTCGGCCCAACGAAAACTGAAGGGAGGTGTGTGATGTCGACGAGGGTGACGGTAGTGGGCGGCGGTGTGATCGCCCTGCTCACGGCGGTCGAGTGCGTGCTCGACGGACACAGGGTCACGGTCGTGGACCAGGGCCCCATCCCGCACAGCAGAGCCACCTCTTTCGACCAGCACAGGATCCTGCGGGCCCTGCACCCGGCGGACCCGGGGGCCACGGCGGCCGCGCTGCGCGCGCACCGCCGCTGGGTCGAACTGGAAGAGCTGTTCCTGACCCGGTTCTACGAACAGGTCGGCTCCCTCACCGTGCTGCCGCCCGCGGCGGCGGCGGACGGGGCGGCGATGCTCGAGGGCGCCGGAGGCAGGGCCAGGGAACTGACGGCGGCCGGCCTGGCCGACCGCTATCCGCACCTGCACGTGGGCGGCGGCCTCGGCGCGGTACTGGAGGACGAGGCGGGCGTGCTGCTCGCCGAACGGGTCCTCGCCGCCTGCGTCGGCTGGCTGAAGTGGCAGCGGGGCATCGAGCTGATCGAGCACCGTGCCGTGACCGCCGTCGACGGTGAGAGCGGCAGCGTACGGCTGGTCGACGGGCAGGTGCTGCGCAGTGACGCGGTGCTCGTCGCCGTGGGCCCGTGGTCCCGGGACCTGCTGCCGGAGAGCATCTCCGAGCAGCTGACCCTGTACCGGCAGTCCCTCCTCTACTGCCGGGTGCCCCGGCAGCAGGCGCAGGCCTGGGCGGCCACTCCGGCCATACCCGCCCTGGGCACCGAGGGCGGAGCCTGGCTGATCCCGCCGGTGGCGGGCACGGCCCTCAAGCTGACCTCGGCCACCGCCTGCCGGGTGGTGGACGCCATCACCGACCACTCCACCGACCCGTACTGGCAGCGCAAGCTGGAGAAGGAGTTCGGGGACATCCTCCCCGGCTTCGGCCCGGCCTGGGTCACCGCGGCCAAGGACGCCTACTACTCGGCCTTCTCGCCGACCGGCGGCCCGCTGCTGGTCGCCCTGGGCGGCTCGGGATTCGCGTACGCGGCGTGCGGTGGCACATCCTTCAAGTTCGCGCCCCTCATCGCACGCTCGCTGGCCGACCGGCTGATCGGCAGGAGTCCGTCGCGGATCGGCATCGGTGCGCTCGACGGGCCACCGCTGGACGTCCACGCCCCGCAGCTCGCGGGTCTGTGAGCCGGCGGCCGGATGTGAGGGAGCAGGCAGTGGCAACGGTGGAGGACGTACGGCGGCTCGCGCTGAGCCTGCCGAGGACGCAGGAGCACCTGATCCGGGACCGGGTGAAGTTCCGGATCGGCAGGATCGTCTATCTCGCCCTGTCCCGGGACGAGAGCGAACTGGGCTTCGCCTTCCCGAAGGAGGAGCGGGCGGCGCTGGTCGCCGCCGAGCCGGAGAAGTTCTTCCTGCCGCGCGAATCCGATCTTCGGTTCCACTGGGCCGAGGCCCGGCTCGCGGCCCTGGACCCCGACGAGCTGACGGAGCTGGTCACCGAGGCCTGGCGGATGGTGGTGCCCGCCAGGGTCGCCCGCGCGCACCTGGACCCGCCGGCCGCGCCGCCGCCCCCGCCCGCGCCGTCCGCGGCCCGGCTACGGGCCGCGGCCGAGGTGTTCAACGGTTTCGCGAACGTGGACCGGAGCTGGCTCGCGCTGCGCGCGGAGACCGGCTGCGCCCTCGACCTCTCGCTCGCCGCGCACCGCGCGGCGCTGCACCGCTGGCTGAACTCCTGGGGCTGCCGCATCCGTTACCCCCGCGAGGGCGAGCCCGACACCTTCGGCGCGGGACTCGCCGCGTGGGGGGAGCGGCACACCCTGGCGGACGCACCGCTCGCCCGGCTCACCGACCGGCAGATCTCCCGCTTCGCCGCGGCCTACGAGGAGCTGGCGGCGCTGCCGATCGGCCGCCGCAGCCTCGGCCCGACCGCCGCGTCCAAGGCCCTGTACGCGCTGCGTCCCGACTCGGTCATGCCGTGGGACGCGGCCATCGCGCAGCGGCTGCACGGGACCCGGGACGGGGCCGCCTTCGCCCGCCACCTGGAGCTGGGCCGGACCTGGGCGCGTGCGGTGCTGGAGGAGTCCGGCGGTCCGCGGGAGGCGGACCTGTGCGCCGTGATCGGGCGGCCCGGGGTGTCCCTCGCCAAGATCCTCGACGAGTACCTCTACGTCACGATCACCCACGGAGCGGCGGTATGAACCGGCGGCCGGGCTACCTCGACCGACGTACCCGCGCCGCCTCGGCCCGCGCCGGCGCCGCGGGCGCCGGGTCCTCCTCCGTCGGGTCCGGCTGCGTCAGGGCGTACGCCCGGGCCATCGGCGTCAGACCGTACTGCCCCGGCAGGTCGGAGTGGTCGAGCAGGCCCGCGTCGAGGAGCCGTTCGAGGAGGTCCTCCACCGGTTGCGCGGACCGCTCGACCAGCATGGCGAGCGCATCCGTGGACTCGTACACCACGTTGTCCACGGAGGGCGGGCTGTCGGAGCCCGCGAACTGGCGCAGCATCAGGCGGGCCCACGGCGTCAGCAGCCGGTAGGCGCTGTCGAGGCGGTTGCCGAGCGCGTCGTCCCCGACCTGCAGCCGGGCCAGGAAGCGGCCGGGCGCGCGCTGCCCGCCGGATCCGTCCTGCCCGTCGCCGAGCAGCTCGGACACCGAGTCCTGGAGCATCCACTCGGGCCGTGCGGCGATGCGCCGCCCGGCGAGGTTGAGCGCCAGCGGCAGGTCACCGCAGGCGTCGGCGAGGCGCAGGCAGGCGCGCGGCTCGGCGCCGACCCGGTCCGAACCCAGAAGCCGGACGAGGAGCTCCATCGACTCGTCGCGGTCCAGTGCGGGGAGCCGGATCCGGCCAATTCCGTCGAGGCCCAGCAGCCGCGATCGACTGGTGACGACGATGCGGCTCTCGGGCGCCGCAATGAGAAGTTCCCGGATCTGGCGCTCGTGCTGGACGCCGTCCAGCACCACCAGCAGCCGCCGCCGGTTCAGCAGCGACCGGTACAGGCCAATTCTCTGGCCGGGATCGTTCGGGATCCGGTCGGCGGGGATGCCGAGCGCCTCCAGGAACCCGCCCGCGATCCCGGCGGCGTCCTTGCGCCCGTCCGCGGCCGGGTCCAGGTTCGCGTAGAGCTGCCCGTCGGGCAGGTTCACGGCCAGCTCGTGGGCGAGCCGCAGGGCGAAGGCCGTCTTGCCCACGCCCACCTGACCACTGATCAACAGGGGCGCCGCGACGCGCTGTTCGCCGTACGAGGGGGCGGTCAGCGCCCTGGCCCGCTGGAGCAGGTCACGCCGTCCGACCAGGGGATGTGCCTCCATCGGCAGCTGCGAGGGCGGCGGCAGCACGGCCCGTACGTCGGCGGCGCGCAGCTCGTTCTCCTGGTGCTGCTGCACCGCCTTGACCGCCGGGCGGACCGCTCCGTCGTCCCCCTCGGCGCGCGCCGCCTCGTGCCAGCGGCGCTCCCAGCTGGCGCGGTCACCTCCGCAGGCCTCGGCGAAGGCGAGGGCCACCTGAAGCGTCGGGAGGCGGTAGCCGGCGGCCGCGTCGGAGAGCACCGACGCGGAGAACATGGCACGTGTGGCCATGTCACGGTAGCCGGGACTGCCCGCCGCGGTCCGCAGCCTGCGCAACTCCCGGGCGAACGCGGTGACTGGTCCGGCATCGGGGGCCAGTGGTCGCTCCAGTCTTCCCACAGCCTGCTCCTTCGGTACTCGCTCCGTGTGCTGCCTGCTCCGGGCCGCCCATGAACTGTCCGTGTCGCCCTTCCTGATCCGCTACCGGATGCTTACCGCGTGCAAGGGGTAACCCCTATGATCCGGGTGACATGGCCTGGCCAGGGGCCTTGTTCTTTGGGGGTGGATGTCCGATGCCGGGGGCGGATGCGGAGTCCGGGGAGAGACGGAGCGGGACTGCTGTGGGGGGCAGACTGCGCTTCAACGTCCTCGGATCTCTTGAGGGTTGGACCGACGACGTCCGGCTGAGACTGGGGGGAGCGATCCAGGAACGGGTCCTGTGCATGTTGCTCCTCGAAGCCGGCCGGGTGGTGCCCGTGGCGCGGCTGGTCGAGGCGACCTGGGAGAAGGACCCGCCGGTGACCGCGGCGCACCAGGTCCGCAAGGCCGTCGCCGACCTGCGGCGGCGCATACCCACCGGCACCGAGGTCATCGCCACCGACGGGCCGGGGTACCGCGTGGTGGTGGCGGACGACCAGGTTGACCTCCTGGAGTTCGACACCCTCACCAGGGCGGCGGCCCAGGCCCTGCGGGAAGGCGGGCAGCCGGCCGCGGCCGAGGCGCTGCGGGCCGCGCTCGCGCTGTGGCGCGGCTCGGTCCTGTCCGGGACCGGCGGACCGGTGATCGAGGCCGCGGCGACCGCGCTGGAAGAGCGCCGGCTCGCCGCCGCGGAGCAGTTCTTCGACCTGTGCCTCGCCCTGGGCGAGAGCGGTGAACTCATCTCGGGCCTGCGGGCCCTGATCACCCAGCACCCGCTGCGTGAGACGCTGCGCGGCCAGCTGATGCTCGCCCTGTACCGCTCCGGACGGCAGGCCGAGGCTCTCAAGGAGTACGGGGAGGTCCGCGAGCTGCTCGTCGACGAGCTCGGGATCGACCCGGGCCCCCGGCTGGCCAAGCTGTACGAGGCGATCCTGCGGGACAGCCCCGAGCTGGCGGCGCCCGAACGGCCGACGCCGGTGGCGGCCGCGTCCGTACGTCCGGCGCCCGAGCCGGTGGCCCCCGTGGCGCCGGTGCCCGATCCGGTCGCCGCCGGGTCCCCCGCCGTGCAGCCGGCTCCCGGGGGCGCGGATCCCGAGGCCCCGGCCCCCGCGGAACCGGACCGGGAGGAGCCGGGAACGCGGGCCGCCGCGGGCGACGCCCCGTGCACCCTGCCGTACGACCTGCCCGACTTCACCGGCCGCGCCAGGGAGCTGGCCGAGCTCTTCGACTACGTGCAGGACGAGGGCCGGGGCGGCGACCGGTACGCCCGGATCGTGGCCATCGACGGCATGGGCGGCATGGGCAAGACCACCCTGGCGGTACGCGCGGCGCACCATCTGGCCGGCCGGTATCCCGACGGGCAGCTCCACATCGACCTGCACGGATTCACTCCGGGCCGGGAGCCGGTGACGCCCGCCGCCGCCCTCGACGGCCTGCTGCGGACGCTCGGCACTCCGGGCGACCGGATCCCGGAGGACCTGGAGGGCCGCACCGCGCTGTGGCGGTCGAAGCTGGACGGCCAGCGGATGCTGCTCCTGTTCGACAACGCGGTGGACGCGGCGCAGATCCGGCCCCTGCTGCCCGCCTCGCCCGGCAGTCTGGCCCTGATCACCAGCCGGGGCCGGCTGCTGGACCTCGACGGCGTCGAGTGGGTGTCCATCGGGATGATGGAGCCGGAGGACAGCACCAGCCTGATGGCGGAGACCCTGGGGACGACCCGGGTGGCCGCCGAGCCGGCGGCCTCCGCCGAACTGGCCGAGCTGTGCGGGCACCTGCCGCTGGCGCTGCGGATCGCGACCGCCCGGCTGCGCAACAGACCCCGCTGGACGGTGCGTTATCTCGTCGAGCGGCTGCGCGACGAGAAACGCCGCATGGACGAGCTGAGTTCGGGCGAGCGCAGCGTCGCGGCGACCCTTCGCCTGTCGTACCTGGCGATGGACGAGGAGTACCGCACCGCGTTCCGCATCCTCAGCCTGTACCCGTGCGCCGGTACGGACGTCTACTCGGCGGCGGCGCTCCTCGGTACGGCCGTCCGGGACGCGGAGGACGCCCTGGAGTTCCTGCTCGACGTCCATCTGGTCCAGCAGCCCGACATCGGCCTCTACACCTTCCACGACCTGGTGCGCAGTTTCGCCCAGAGCCTGCGGGGGTCGGCCACGGCGGACGACGACGCGGAGGCGGTCGAGCGGCTGCTCGGCTACTACCTGACGACCTCGGACGCCGCCTGCGAGGTGCTGTTCCCCAGCCGTGAGCGCCGTCCCACCGGTGTCCCGCCGTACCAGGGCGAACGGCCGTCCTTCCGGGACACCGAGCAGGCCCTGAGCTGGTTCGACCGGGAACAGGCCGGGCTGCTCGCGGCCGTGTCCCTCGCCGAGCGGTGCGGCCACGACCGGTACGCGGCCTGTCTGAGCCGCAACGTCGGCTTCCACCTGCACACGCACGGACAGCTCGACGAGTTCTGGAGCGTCGGGCACCTCGCGGTGGCCGCCGCCCGCCGGCTCGACGATCCCGCGCTCCTCGGCATCAGCCTGGCCAACCTGGGTGCCGCCTGCTGGAAGCTGGGCCGCTTCGAGGAGGGGCTGGAGGTGGTCACGGAGGCGCGGGACACGGCGATCCGGGCCGGGGACCGGCACACCGAGGCGAACAGCGAATCGACCATCGGGCTGCTGATGTCGATGCTCGGCAGGTACGAGGAGGCCCTGCCCCTGGTGGAGCGGTCCGTCTCCATGGCCCAGGAACTGGGCAACCCGCGTGCGGAGTCGGAGAGCCTGACCATCCTCAGCACGCTGTACGAGCGGTGGGGCCGCTTCCCGGAAGCGGCGGAGGTCGCCCGCCGGGCGATCGAGATCGACCGCGACCTCGGCTACCGCAGCAACGAGATCGTGGCCCTGACCGATCTGGCCTTCGCCCAGGTGGGCCTCGGCGAGTTCGCGGACGCGGACGCCAGCCTCAAGCGGGCCCGGGACCTGTGCGACGAGACCAGGTCGCCGGGGGACGTCGCCCTGGTGCTGGCACTGTCCGCCCAGGTCGCGCACGAGCGGGGCGACGTGCTGTCGGCGCGTGCGTTCGCCGAGCGCTCCCTGGCGCTCGGGCGCACCAGCGGGACCCCGATCCGGCTCGCGAGGGTCGAGAACGTCCTGGGCCACCTCCACCTGCTGTGGGGGGAGCACGAGGTCGCGCTGGCCCTGCACCGTCACGCCCACAAGATCGCGGCGCCGATGAGCTTCCGGGCCGAGGAGGCGTCCGCGCTGGTGGGCCTCGCGCTGGCGGCCGAGGCGCTCGGTGATGCCGAGGCCGCTGCCGGACACCGGTCGGCCGCCGAGGAGTTGTCCGATTTCATGGGCCTGTCGGCGCACCGCCGCAGGTACTGAGCGCGGACACGGAACTGCCCCGCACCGAAGTCCGGTGCGGGGCAGTTCCGTGACGTGCGCGGCAAGCGGATCACCTACGGGTGGACGGGGCCGGGGACGGGGCCGGGGAGGCGACGCCGGGTCCCTTGTCCTCCGCGAGCACCTGGTAGCCGGAGGGCTGGCCGGCGTCCGCCGGGCTGCTGACGGTCACACCGACCCCGAACGCCAGGGCCGCCGCGATGATCCCGATCAGTCCGGCCAGCTTGCTGCGCATCTCTCGAACCCCCTGGTGTGTACCCGGTGTGCGGCTCCCGTGTGGTGCGGTGGCCGCTCTCGACAGGACAGAGACTGGCCCAGTCCCTTACCGGTCCGTTCCCCTCTCGATACCGTTCGTGGTCGTGGCGCGGGAACGGCCGTTACCGTGCCGTTCCCGGTCCGGCTCCGTGGCCGCCGCGATACGGGATCCCCGCGCGCTGACCAGCACATCCGTCCGCGTGGCGCCCGATTCGTACCCGGCCAGGTCCAGCAGGGCCCGTACCGTCGCGCGGATCCCGGCCTGCTCGGCGTCGTGGAGCGGCGGGGCGGTTCCCTCGGGTGCGATGTCGGCGACCAGGTGCATGCCGTCGACGGTCAGCGTCTCCACCCGGAACTTGGCTCCCGTCAGGAGCTCTTCGACGAGATAAGGGGCCGAGTGCCGGGCGGTGACCGCCTGTTCGGCCCATCGGGCGAGCCCCGGCCGGTCGTGTACCGCCACGGTCCACCAACAGCCCGCCTTGTCGGCCGACTTGATGACCACGGGCAGGGGGAACTTCTCCGCCAGGGAGCACGCCTCGGTGACGGTCCGCGCCTCCTCGGCGCGTACCGCGGAGGTACGGCTCTGATTGAGGATGCGCCGGATCGTCACCGCGTCCGGCAGCGGCCCCGACGGCTTCCCGCTGCTCGCGGAGAGCTCCCGCAGGACCTCCTCGGCGGCGGCCGCCGCCCTGGGGCCGAGACCTTTTTCGAGATCGCTCGCGAGGTACAGGATCTGCCCGATCCCGTGTTCGCGGGCCGTGTCCGTCAGCAGGGTGCGCAGCGCGGCCGCGTCGTCGAAGTCCACCTGCAGCAGTCGCTGCGGGGGCAGCTCCGGCGGCAGCTCCGGGGGCAGCCGCGCGTCCGCCGGCCGGGGTCCGGGATCCGACACCACCCAGACGTCCAGGCCCGCCACGATCGCGGCGCTCACGAGCCCGGGTCCGGGCATGACCAGCGCTACCCGCTCCGCGGCCTGTCTGATGATCACAGAAATCTCCTCCATCGTGTCCCACGATGGTGGCGCCGGCTCTTCCCGGGCCGTTCCCGGCCCGATCCCTGTCCCCCGGACGGCTCTGTCGCTGGGCCGCCGGGCGCCCCGTGGCGGACAGTGGAAGGAGGCACCGAGCCCAGGGGGCACCATCACGCCGGAGGCGTACAGACATGGGACTCTTCGACTTCCTGAAGTCCGACAAGAAGAAGGCGCACGAGGCCGCCGAGCAGGCGAAGGAGCAGGTGCAGCAGCAGGCGGCCGCGGGCAGGACGCCTCCCGCGGGCTCCGCGGCCGATGCCGCTTCGGCCACCAGGGCCGCCGCCGAGCGCATGGCGGCCGCCGCGCCGCCCAAGCCCGCCCCCACGAGGCCGACCCCCGCGAGCCCGACCCCGACGTCCGCCGCGCACAAGGCGGTGCCCGCCGCCCCCAGGCCCACCCCGATGCCGAAGCCCGGGGCCTCCCCGGCCGCCGCGCCGGGCGCCCTGCACACCCCGACGCCGCACTCGGCCGCGCACAAGGCGGTACCGGCGGCCCCGATGCCGAAGCCGACGGCCACCGCGAAGCGCACGTACACCGTCAGGGCCGGCGACTCGCTCGCCACGATCGCCGGTCGCGAGCTCGGCAACGAGGCCCGCTGGCGCGAGCTCTACGCCATGAACAAGGGCGTCGTCGGGCCCAACCCGGACCTCGTCCGCCCCGGCATGGTGCTCACCCTCCCCGGCTGACGCCGTGCGCGCGCGGCAAAGGGCCCGGATCCCCGCACGGGATCCGGGCCCTTCCTTCCGCGGGCGCCGCTCAGAGCTGCTTGTCCTCCGGGCCCGACTCCGCCTCGCGCTCCTTCTCCGCCAGCTCGTCGTCGAAGCTGGCCGGCGCGGCGTCGCGCGCCGACAGCTCGGTGGCCGCCGGCGGCTCGACGAGCCAGTCCGGATTCGACTGCTGGTCCCACCACTTCCACAGCGCGTAGGCGGCGCACGCCACCACGCCGACCAGTGCGGCACCGCGCAGGATCTTCTTGTTGCGCTCGTGCCGCTGATGGCGCCGCACCAGCTTCTGCACTTCCTTGGCCGTCACCTGGCCGCGCAGCGCCGCGAACGCCGCCGTCGACCGTGACGCGGCCTCCTCGGCCACCGGGGTGGCGGCCGCGATCGCGCTCTCGATCTTCGGCTGTGTGTACTCGGCGGCCTGCCGCGCCGCCCGCACCGCCTGCGACGCCGCCCGGTCGACGGGGGGCGGGACATGGGCCCGGGCCGCCTTGAGACGGGGATGCAGATGGCAGTCGTAGGTCGTACGGGCGTGCTGGGCCGCGCTGGTCGCCGCGTACGACACCTTGGGTGCCAGCCGCTCGTTCGCTTCCTGGGCGTAGTGCACCGCGGCATCCCTGGCGGATTCCGCGTACGGTGCCACCACTTCCGTCGCGTGCCGCACACTCTCCCTGGCGCTCTCGGCTGCCAGGCGCATGCTCTCCTTGCCGGTCACGGGATCCTCCTCCTCGGTGGCGGACACAGTTCACCTTTCCACCCTTTGTCGGATCATGCCTGCCATATCGCTGACAGGCATGCGTGACAGGGCATACGGGTGGACGATTTCAGTGCCGCGGAGCGCTCCGTGCGACCATCTGGACCGACAGTGATGACTATGGAAGGCAGATCCGTGGCCGAGAAGCTCTACGCCACCCTGAAGACGACCCACGGCGACATCGAGATCGAGCTGCTGGAGAACTTCGCTCCGAAGACCGTCCGGAACTTCGTCGAGCTCGCCACGGGCGCCCGCGAATGGACCCGTCCCACCGACGGCCAGAAGACCACGGACCCGCTGTACGACGGCACCGTCTTCCACCGTGTCATCAGCGGCTTCATGATCCAGGGAGGCGACCCGCTGGGCAACGGCACCGGCGGCCCCGGCTACCGCTTCGCGGACGAGTTCCACCCCGACCTGGCCTTCACCAAGCCCTACCTGCTCGCCATGGCCAACGCGGGCCCGGGCACGAACGGCTCGCAGTTCTTCATCACCGTGGCGCCCACCGCCTGGCTGACGCGCAAGCACACCATCTTCGGCGAGGTCACCGACCCGGCCAGCCGCAAGGTCGTGGACGCCATCGCCGGCAGCGCCACCAACCCGCGCACCGAGCGCCCGCTGGACGACGTGATCATCAAGTCCGTGGTCGTCGAGAAGCGCTGACCCCCGCGGTTCCCGGGCCCGCTCCCGGGAACCTTTCCGCCCCGCCCGTCCGTAGTGCGGATACGTACCGGACCGGCGGGGTGCACCCCTGCCTCGCCGCTGACCGAGGGAACCGATGGACACCGACCGTCTGCCGGGCTGCTACCGCCACCCGGACCGCGACACGGGGATCAGCTGCACCCGCTGCGAGCGCCCCATCTGCCCCGAGTGCATGATCAGCGCCTCGGTGGGCTTCCAGTGCCCCGAGTGCGTCCGCGAGGGCTCCGGCACCGGGCACCGCCCGACCGCGAACGCGCCGCGCACCCTCGCGGGCGGGGTGGTCGCCGCCGATCCCCACCTGGTCACCAAGATCCTCATCGGGATCAATGTGCTGCTGTTCCTCGTGGTGCTCTTCGACCCGGCACTCGCGGTCCAGCTGGAGCTGATCGGCGGTCGGTACCGGGAGTACCTCGGCGGCCCGGTCCACGGGGTGGCCACGGGCGAGTACTACCGGCTGCTGACCTCGGTGTTCCTGCACACCGAGTGGTGGCACATCGTCGGCAACATGATCGGCCTGTGGGTCATCGGCGGGCCGTTGGAAGCGGCGCTGGGCCGGATCCGCTATCTCGCGGTCTTCCTGCTCTCGGGCCTGGGCGGCAGTGCGCTGGTCTACCTGCTGAGCGAGCCGTACGTCCCGACCCTGGGTGCCTCCGGCGCCGTCTTCGGCCTGCTCGGCGCCACCGTCGTCCTGGCGAAGCGGCTGCGCTACGAGATGCGGCCGGTGATCGTCATGGTCGTGCTGATGCTGGTGCTGACCTTCGTACCGCTCGGCGGCGCGCTCAGCGTGTCCTGGCAGGCCCATGTGGGCGGCCTGATCACCGGTGCGCTGGTGGGTCTGGGCATGCTCATGCCCGCTGCCGGCAGGAATCGCGCACTCGTCCAGTGGGGCACCTGCGGGGTGGCGTTCCTGCTGGCCGCGACGGTGATTCTGATCCGCACCGCGGAACTCACCTGATCACACCGGCGTCAACTCTCCACAGAGTTATCCACAGATCTTCTGTCTTTTCCTCAGGTGTGGATGACGCTGTGGATAACTCATGGGGAGAGCTTCCATCAGGGGCTGTCGGGTGCTACTTCCACTGCGTGGATACGCCGAATCCGGCAGCGATGAAGCCGAAACCGACCACAATGTTCCAATTGCCCAGAGCCTCGATCGGCAGCTGGGTCTCGGTCACGTAGAAAACGACGATCCACGCGAGTCCGATCAGGAAGAACGCCAGCATGACCGGGGCGACCCAGCTGCGATTCGTGAGCCGGATGCTCTGCGGCTGCCGGGTCGGCGGCGGCGTGTAGTCGTCCTTCTTGCGGATACGTGACTTCGGCACGAGGGGCTCTCCTGTCGATGCGCTGGGGACCTTGCCTGCCCCGGGCGTCCGTTAGCGTAGTGGACCTGTGGCGTTGAAGGAGAAGGGTACGTTGAGCAATTCCGACGACTCCTCCGTGGGTCCCCGTCGCCGGGCCAGGCCGGTCCGGCTGCTGACGGCCGCCGTCTTCGCCCTGGCCGGGCTGCTCTTCGTCACCAGTTTCAACACTTCCAAGGGTACGAACATCCGGACGGACGCGTCGCTCCTGAAGCTGTCCGACCTCATCAAGGAACGCAGCCAGGACAACGCGGCGCTGGAGCAGAGCACCGCGGCCGTGCGCGGCCGGGTGGACACCCTCGCCGAGCGTGACGACGGCAGCACCAAGGCCGAGGACGCCAAGCTGGCCGCCCTGCGCGCCGCCTCCGGCACCGAGGAGCTGACCGGCAAGGGCCTGACTGTCACCCTCAACGACGCCCCGCCGAACGCCACCGCCCGCATCCCCAACGTGCCCGAGCCGCAGCCCAACGACCTGGTGATCCACCAGCAGGACCTGCAGGCCGTGGTCAATGCCCTCTGGCAGGGCGGCGCCCAGGGCATCCAGGTCATGGACCAGCGGCTCATCTCCACCAGCGCGGTGCGCTGCGTGGGCAACACCCTGATCCTCCAGGGCCGCGTCTACTCGCCGCCGTACAAGATCTCGGCGGTCGGCGACCCGGGCACGATGAAGAAGGCCCTCGCCGCCTCTCCGGCCCTGCAGAACTACCAGCTGTACGTGAACGCGTACGGGCTCGGCTGGAAAGTGGACGAGCACAAGGCGCTGACACTTCCCGGCTACTCCGGCACAGTGGACCTCCACTATGCGAAGCCGGTGGCGCCCACCCCGTGATCGGATCCGTCCTGACGTCGTACTGCGCCTGGTGGTACGGACGTTCAGCGAGGTGTGCCTGACGGCGGGCACGCTGATCGTGCTCTTCGTGGCGTACGTCCTGCTGTGGACCGGGGTCAAGGCCGACCGGGCCATGGACGGCGAGCGGGACCGGATGCGCGACCGCTGGGCGGCGGCGGCCCCGGCCGCCGCGCCGGGTCCGACCGGGCTGGCGGCCCCGCAGCCCCCGACGCCCCCCGCGGAACCCGCGGAACCGCCGCCACCGGAGCGCTACCCGGCCGGCCGGGCCTTCGCGGAGATGTACGTCCCGCGCTTCGGCCCGGACTGGGTCAAGCCCGTGCTGGAGGGCACGGAACCCGAACTGCTGAAGAAGGGCCTCGGCCACTACGCCGCCACCGCCCGCCTCGGCGCCGTCGGGAACTTCTCGGTGGCCGGCCACCGGCGCACCTACGGGGACCCCTTCAAGGACTTCCCGCAGCTGCGCCGCGGCGACGAGGTGATCCTCAAGGATGCGGACACCTGGTACACCTACACGATCCGTGGCGGGCCCCTGCGCACGCTGCCCACCGAGGTCGGGGTGGTCGGCGCGGTCCCGGAGAAATCGCCGTTCCGGGCGCCCGGCCGCTATCTGACGCTGACGACCTGCGATCCGGAATGGGGCCACAGCCACCGGCTGGTCGTCTGGGCGGAGCTGACCGGCACGCGCACCGCGGCCCAGGGGCCGCCGGAGGGTTTGTCCGGGTGACCCACCCTTTCGGGCTGCTGCCTTTAGTCTGTTCGCGTACCGCCCCCGCGGTGCGTTGAACGAACGTGGACGAAAAGGAATCAGGCGGCATGTACGGCTGGATCTGGCGGCACCTGCCCGGAAACGCTTGGGTACGCGCGCTGATCTCGCTCGTACTGGTCCTCGCGGTGGTCTTCGTACTGTTCCAGTACGTCTTCCCGTGGGCCGAGCCGCTCCTGCCGTTCAACGATGTGACGGTGGACGAGGGATCGGGAGCCACTCCGTGAGCGCGCGCATTCTGGTTGTGGACAACTACGACAGCTTTGTCTTCAACCTGGTCCAGTACCTCTACCAGCTCGGCGCCGAATGCGAGGTGCTGCGCAACGACGAGGTCGAGCTCTCGCACGCGCAGGACGGCTTCGACGGCGTGCTGCTGTCCCCCGGGCCCGGAACACCGGAGGAGGCGGGCGTCTGCATCGACATGGTCCGCCACTGCGCGAAGACGGGCGTTCCCGTCTTCGGCGTCTGCCTCGGCATGCAGTCGATGGCGGTCGCCTACGGCGGGGTCGTGGACCGGGCGCCGGAGCTGCTGCACGGCAAGACCTCGCCCGTGACGCACGAGGGCCTCGGCGTGTTCGAGGGGCTGCCGTCGCCGTTCACCGCGACCCGCTACCACTCCCTCGCCGCCGAGCCCGCGACCCTGCCCGACGTGCTGGAGGTCACGGCGCGGACCGAGGACGGGATCATCATGGGCCTGCGCCACCGGGAGCACGACGTCGAGGGCGTGCAGTTCCACCCCGAGTCGGTGCTCACCGAGTGGGGCCACCGGATGCTCGCCAACTGGCTCGTGCGGTGCGGTGACGCGGGTGCCGTGGAGCGCTCGGTGGGGCTGGCCCCGGTGGTGGGCAAGGCCGTCGCGTGACCGCGGTCGCGCCGTCCGCGCCCACGGAGGGCCGGGCCGCGCGACGCAGGGCAGCTCAGGAGGCTGCCAAGCGGGCCGCCAGACGCACCCGCAGACGGGGCGGCCGGCGGCGCAGGCGGCCGGCCTCGGGAGGCCCGGTGGTCGTCGCGAGCCGGCTGGGCGGAGAGCTGTTCATCACGCTGGGCCTGGTGATGCTGCTGTTCGTCGCCTACCAGCTCTGGTACACCAACCTCCTGGCCGAGCGGGTGGCGAACGGCGCGGCGGGCTCGCTGCGCCAGACCTGGGAGCGGGACCCCGGCGGCTCCGGGGCCGCCGCGCCGCCCGTGACGGCCTTCGAGCCCGGGCAGGGCTTCGCGATCCTGCACATCCCGAAACTGGACGTGAAGGTCCCGGTGGCGGAGGGCATCAGCAAGCCGAAGGTGCTGGACCGGGGCATGGTCGGGCACTACGGCGAGGGCGCGCTGAAGACGGCGATGCCGGCCGACAAGCAGGGCAACTTCGCGGTGGCCGGACACCGCAACACCCACGGCGAGCCGTTCCGCTACATCAACCGGCTGGTCCCCGGGGATCCCGTCGTCGTCGAGACCCGGGACGCCTACTACACGTACGAGATGACCTCGTCGCTCGCGCAGACCCCGCCGACGAACGTGGCGGTGATCAAGCCCGTGCCGGAAGGGTCGGGATTCACGTCCGCGGGCCGGTACATCACGCTGACCACCTGCACCCCGGAGTTCACCAGCACCTACCGGCTGATCGTATGGGGCAGGATGACCGAAGAACGCCCCCGCAGCCAGGGCCCGCCGCCCGCGCTGACCAGTTAAGGACGAATCAGCAGTGTCTCGTGCCAGCCGCCGCGCCGCGGCCCCGCCCGTCGGCAACCGCAGTGTGCTCGCCGGATTCCTGAGCCTGCTGGGCGAGGTCCTGATCACGGTGGGACTGGTCCTCGCCCTCTTCGTGGCCTACTCGCTGTGGTGGACGAACGTGCTCGCGGACCGGCAGGCCTCGGCGCGCGGGGACGAGATCCGCCAGCAGTGGCAGGCACCCGAGCAGGCCGCGGGGCCGGGGGCGCTGGACACCCGGGGCGGGGTCGGCTTCCTGCACGTGCCGGCGATGAAGAACGGCGAGGTGCTCGTCAAGGCGGGTACCGACCCGGACACCCTCGACGACGGCGTGGCCGGCTACTACACGGAGCCCGTCAAGTCGGCGCTGCCGTCGGACGAGAAGGGCAACTTCTCGCTCGCCGCGCACCGGGACGGCCACGGTGCGAAGTTCCACAACATCGACAAGGTGAAGAACGGCGACGCGATCGTCTTCGAGACCCGCGACACCTGGTACGTCTACAAGGTCTTCGCGGAGCTGCGCCAGACCTCGAAGTACAACACCGACGTGATCAACGCGGTCCCCAAGGACTCGGGGAAGACCGCCCCGGGCCGGTACATCACGCTCACCACCTGCACCCCGGTCTACACCTCGAAGTACCGCTACATCGTGTGGGGCGAGCTGGTCCGCACGGAGAAGGTGGACGCGAAGCGGACCCCGCCGGCCGAGCTGCGCTGAACGCCCGCACGCAGGGAGGACCGGGCCCGGGCGCTGTCAGGGCCCCAGAAGGCCCCTGTGGGCGACTGTGACGCCTCCTGGGCCCCATGAGGAGCACGAGCCCCGGTCAGGGCCGCAGACGGCCGTACAGCGGCGGCACGCACAAAGGTCCGGCAGCACAAAGGTCCGGCCTCCCGTTCCCGTTTCGGGGAGCAGGAGGCCGGACCTTCGTCGCTGCGCTAGCGGTTGCCGCCGGTGAGGCCGCCGAAGCCGCCGCCGTTGTTGTTGCCGCCCTGCTGCTGGCCCCCCGTGGTGATGAGGTTCACGGCCTGGCCCGAGTTGACCGGGGTGCCCGGCTGCGGGTCGGTGCCCAGCACGAACGCGTTGTCGTCCGAGGGGCCGACGACGATGCCGACCTTCAGGTTGGCGCGCCGCAGATCGTCCTTGTACTGGCCCACGGTCCGGCCGGCGAAGTTCGGCACCGCGGTCTGCGTCGAGGCCTTGGCGATGGTGATGTTCACCGTCTTGCCCACCTCGAGCTGCTGGCCCGCCTGGAACTGCTGATCGACGACCGTGCCCGGTACGGCTCCGGGAGCTTCGGTCTCGGTCACGCTGCCGAGCCGGAGCTTGGCGTCGGTGAGGGCCTTGAGCGCCTCGTCCTTCTTCTTGCCCTTGAGCTCCGGCACCTCGGCCTTGGAGATCTCCTTGGCGACGGTCAGCGTGATGACGGTGTTCTTCTCCGCCTCGCCGCCCTTCGGGCTCTGGTCGAGGACCGTCCCGGCGGTGCGGTCGGACTCCTGGGGCTTGCGGTCGACCTGGAAGCCCTTCTCCTTGAGCGCCTTCTCCGCCTCTTCGAACTTGAGGTTCACGACATCGGGCACGGGCACCTTGGGCGCGCCCGAGGAGATCGACACGGTGACCGTGGAGCCGTCGGCGAGCCTCGTGTCGGGCGCGGGATTCTGCTTGCAGACGTTGCCCTTGGGCTGGTCGTCGCAGGGCATGTCCTCGCCCTTGACCACCTTGAGGCCGACGTTGGTGCCGCTCCGCTGCGCCAGTTCGAGGGTCTGGCCGACGAGCTTGGGCACGATGGGCCGGTTGTCGGCGCCGTCGCCGAAGAGGGAGCGCCCGATGAGGATCGCGCCGACGAGGACGAGGATGCCCGCCGCGACGAGCAGGACGGTGGACGCCTTGCTCTTCTTCTGGCGGCGGTGCGGCCCCTGGTCGTAGCCGCCGTGTCCCTGGTCGCCGTAGCCGTATCCGCCGTCGCCCGGGGGCATGGGCGGCATCATCGACGTCTGGGCACCGGAGTCGGTGGCGCGCAGGGCGGTGGTGGGCTGGTCGTAGCCCTGGTGCCCGTAGCCGTGCCCCTGGTCGGGGTAGCCGTAGCCGCCGGCCGCACCCATGCTGGCCGTGGCGGCGACGGGCTGCCCGTCGAGGCATGCTTCGATGTCGGCACGCATCTCGTCGGCCGACTGGTAGCGGTAATCGGGGTCCTTGACCAGGGCCTTGAGGACGATGGCGTCCATCTCGGGCGTGATCTCGGGGTCGAAGTTCGACGGCGGCTGCGGCTCTTCCCGTACGTGCTGGTAGGCGACGGCCACGGGGGAGTCACCGACGAACGGGGGCCGGACGCTGAGGAGCTCGTAGAGCAGGCAGCCCGCGGAGTAGAGGTCGGAGCGCGCGTCGACCTGCTCGCCCTTGGCCTGCTCGGGCGAGAGGTACTGGGCGGTGCCGATGACGGCGGCCGTCTGCGTCATGGTCATGCCGGAGTCGCCCATGGCACGGGCGATGCCGAAGTCCATGACCTTGACCTGGCCGGTGCGGGTCAGCATCACGTTGGCGGGCTTGATGTCGCGGTGCACGATGCCGGCGCGGTGCGAGTACTCCAGCGCCTGGAGGATGCCGATGCACATCTCCAGAGTGCGCTCGGGCAGCAGCTTGCGGCCCGAGTGCAGCAGCTCGCGCAGCGTGGAACCGTCGACGTACTCCATCACGATGTACGGGATGGAGATGTTGTCGACGTAGTCCTCGCCGGTGTCGTAGACCGCGACGATCGCCGGATGGTTCAGCGACGCGGCCGACTGGGCCTCGCGCCGGAACCGGGCCTGGAAGGACGGGTCACGGGCGAGATCGGCACGCAGGGTCTTGACGGCGACGGTACGGCCGAGCCGGGTGTCGTGGGCGAGGTAGACCTCGGCCATGCCACCACGGCCGAGCACGTGGCTCAGCTCGTACCGGCCGCCGAGGCGACGCGGCTCTTCCATAACGTTGCAGCCCTCTCCGTCAGTCCCGACCGCACCTGTGTGTGGTCCGGCGGTGTGCTGTTCGCGCAAAGGCTACCGGCCGATCGTCCGTGATCGGTTCGTGGCCACAGGCTGATACTGGACCGGTACCGTACGCTCCGATCCGGGTTGCGTTCAGTGATGTGAGTCACTCCGCTCCGGACCGTCATAACGCGGTCACTTCTGGCTGTTGAGCACCGCCTGCATGACCGCCTTGGCGACGGGGGCGGCGAGACCGCCACCGCTGATGTCGTCACGGGCGGTGCCTTCGCTGTCCTCGATGACGACGGCGACGGCGACGGGCGAGGTACCGTCCGGGTTCTCGGCGTAGGAGATGAACCAGGCGTACGGGCGCTTCTTGTTGCCCTCGCCGTGCTGCGCCGTACCGGTCTTGCCGCCGACCTTGACGTCCTTGATCTTGGCCTTCTCGCCGGTGCCCTTCTCGACGACGTTGACCATCATCTCCTGGAGCTTCTGCGCGTTGGCGGCGGAGACCGGCCGGCTCATCTCCTGCGGCTCGTGCTTCTCGATGATGTCGAGGTTGGGTGCCGTGAGGTGGTCGACCATGTACGGCTTCATCAGCTTGCCGTCGTTGGCGATGGCGGCGGTGACCATCGCCATCTGGAGCGGGGTGGCGGCGGTGTTGAACTGCCCGATGGAGCTCTGGGCGTTGCCGTCCTTGCCCATCTTCTTGTCGTAGATGCTGGCGAAGGCCCGGACCGGGATGTCGATCTTGTCGTTGTTGAAGCCGAACCGCTCCGAGGTCTCCACCATCTTGTCGCGGGTGACCTTGTCGCCCATGTTCGCGAAGACGGAGTTGCAGGAGACGCGCAGGGCCTCGTTGAGGCTGGCCTTCTCGCAGCCCGGGGCGTGGTTGACCATCACGGTCTTGGTGCCGGGCAGGAAGTACGGCTCCGGGGTGTCCGTCGGGGCGTTGATGTCCGTGACGACGCCGTGCTCCAGCGCGGCGGCCGCGGTGACCACCTTGAAGGTGGAGCCCGGCGGATAGGTCTCGCGCAGGGCGCGGTTGACGAGGTTCTTGTCCTCGCTGTCCTTCAGCTCGTTCCAGGCCTTCCCGTCCTCCGTGGAGTTGCCGGCGAAGCGGGAGGGGTCGTACGACGGGGTGGAGACCAGGGCGAGGATGGCTCCGGTGCGCGGGTCGATGGCGGCGACGGCGCCCTTGTTCTTGCCGAGCTTCTCGAAGGCGGCCTTCTGGGCCTCGGGGTTGAGCGTGGTGACGACGTTGCCGCCCTGCTTCTTGTCCCCGGTGAACATGCCGATGGTGCGGTCGAAGAACAGCCGGTCGTCGTTGCCGGTGAGGATGCCGTCCTCGAGGGATTCCAGCTGGGTGGAGCCGAAGGCCTGCGAGGCGTACCCGGTGACGGGAGCCCAGAGCTCACCGTTCGTGTAGGTCCGCTTGAACTTGTAGTCGCTGCCGTCGGTGACCGCGGAGCCGGTGATCGGTTCGCCCTTGACGATGATGTTGCCGCGCTCGGTGGCGTACTGGGCGATCTGGACCCGGCGGTTCTCCTTGCGGGTGCTCAGCTCCTCGGCCTGCACGTACTGCAGCCAGTTGGTGCGGATCAGCAGGGCGAGGACGAGCAGCCCGCAGAACAGCGAGATGCGGCGCAGGGGCTTGTTCATGACGGACGGACCACCTGGGTCATCTCGGAGTCGGGGGACGGGGCGGGGGCCGGCGCGGGGCGGCGCGCGGTGTCGCTGATCCGGATGAGGATGGCGATGAGGATCCAGTTCGCAAGGACGGAGGAACCGCCGGAGGCGAGGAACGGCATCGTCATGCCGGTGAGGGGGATGAGGCCCATGACGCCGCCGGCGACCACGAAGATCTGGAGCGCGAAGGCGCCGGAGAGGCCGATGGCGAAGAGCTTGCCGAAGGGGTCGCGGGCGGCGAGGGCGGTGCGGACGCCCCGCTCGATGATGAGCCCGTAGATCAGGAGGAAGGCCATCACTCCGGCGAGGCCGAGCTCCTCCCCGACGGTGGAGAAGATGAAGTCGGAGTTGGCGGCGAAGCCGATCAGGTCGGAGTTGCCCTGGCCCCAGCCGGCGCCGAGGACCCCGCCGGAACCGAAGCTCATGATCGACTGGCCGACCTGCTCGCAGGCACCCGAGGTGGCGTAGCAGGCGAAGGGGTCGAGCCAGGCGGTGACACGGACCTTGACGTGGCTGGCGAAGGTGGCCACGACCACGGCGCCGCCCACCGACATGAGCAGGCCGATGACGATCCAGCTGGTCCGCTCGGTGGCCACGTACAGCATGATCACGAACATGCCGAAGAAGAGCAGCGAGGTACCGAGGTCGTTCTCGAAGACGAGGACGAGCAGGCTCATCGCCCAGATCATCAGGATCGGGCCGAGGTCGCGGCCGCGCGGCAGGTAGAGCCCCATGAAGCGGCGGCTGGCCAGCGCGAGCGCGTCGCGCTTCACCATCAGGTAGCCGGCGAAGAAGATCGCGATGACGATCTTCGCGAACTCACCGGGCTGGATCGAGAAGCCGCCCACGCTGATCCAGATCTTGGCGCCGAAGACGTCGGCGCCGAGGCCCGGGATGACGGGCAGGATCAGCAGGACCAGGGCGCCGGCCATCGAGATGTACGTGAAGCGCTGCAGGACGCGGTGGTCCTTGAGGATCAGCAGGACCGCGGCGAACAGGGCGATGGCGAGCGCCGTGTACATCATCTGGCGGGGCGCGGAGGGGGAGAACGCGCCGAAGGACCGCTTGGCGAGGTTCTGCAGGCGCTCGGACTGGTCCAGGCGCCAGATCAGGACGAGGCCCAGCCCGTTGAGGAGCGTGGCCAGCGGCAGCAGCAGCGGGTCGGCGTACTTGGCGTACCGGCGCACGACGAGGTGCGCGATACCGGCGAGGGCGCCGAGGCCGAGACCGTAGAGCACCATGCCGGGCGGCAGGGTGCCGTTGATCGCGAGGCCCACGTTGGCGTAGGCGAACATCGGGATGAGCACGGCGAAGCTGAGCAGCAGGAGCTCGGTGTTCCGCCTGCTCGGCAGCTCGATGGCGCCGATGGTGGTCGTATTGGTGACAACGCTCATGGTGTGGCAGGCCCCCTGCGCCCGCGTATGTCTACTGCTTGCCGCACAGCCCGACCAGTTGCTGCTCCTCGGGAGTCAGGCTGGGGGCGGGCGTCTGGCTGTTCTGCGCCTCGGCGCTCCGGCGTTCCTCGTCCTTCTTGCAGGCGGTCACCTGGACGCCGAGATCGTCGAGCTTCTTCCGCGCGGCGTCGAGGCTGCTCTCGCTGATGGTGGCCTCGACGAGCTTCTTCTTGAAGGGCGGGAGGTACTTCAGTTCGATGTCGGGGCGGTCGGTCTCCACCTTGGAGAGCTCCAGCGGGCCCAGCTTGGGACTGATGCCGCGGAAGAGCGCGACGTGCTCGCCCTTGACGCCCACGTAGAACTGGGTCTGAGTCCAGCGCCAGCCGGCGTAGAGGCCGCCGCCGATGACGCCGACGACGATGAGCAGGGTCAGCGTACGGGTGGTCCACTTGCGCCCTTTGCTGCGGCGCCGGCGGGGGTGGTCGTACGTGTCCTCGTAGCCGTTGTCGGCGTCGTAGGCGTCGGCCTCCCCGAAGGTGCCGTAGCCGTTGCCGCCCCGGCCCTGGTCGGAGTAGCCGTAGCCGGGGGCGTCGCCGCTGCCGGGGGGCCCGAAGGAACCGGCGGGCGGGGACTGGCGGCCGAGGCCCGAGGCCCGGCCGGCCGGGGTCTGCATGGCGTTGCCGCCGTCGAAGAGCTGGTGCTGGTTCTCGGCGACCGCGCCGACGACCACCGGGGTGTCGCTGACCTGGGCGGCGAGGGTGTCGCCGCTGTCGGTGTCGAGGACGTCGGCGACGATGCAGGTGATGTTGTCGGGTCCGCCGCCGCGCAGCGCGAGCTGGATCAGCGACGCCACGGTCTCGCGGGGACCGTGGTAGTCGGCGAGGGTCTCTTCCAGGGTCTGGTGCGAGACCACGCCGGAGAGCCCGTCGGAGCAGATCAGGTAACGGTCACCGGCCCGGACCTCACGGATGGAGAGGTCGGGTTCGACGATGTCGCCACTGCCGAGCGCGCGCATCAGCAGGGAGCGCTGCGGGTGGGTGGTGGCCTCCTCCTCCGTGATCCGCCCCTCGTCGACGAGGCGCTGCACCCAGGTGTGGTCCTGGGTGATCTGGGTGAGGACGCCGTCGCGGAGCAGGTAGGCGCGGGAGTCGCCGACGTGCACGAGACCGAGGCGCTGGCCGGTCCACAGCAGGGCGGTCAGGGTGGTGCCCATGCCCTCGAGCTGGGGGTCCTCCTCGACCATGACGCGCAGCTGGTCGTTGGCGCGCTGCACGGCCGTGGCGAGGGAGGTGAGGATGTCGGAGCCCGGGACGTCGTCGTCGAGCTGCACGAGGGTGGAGATCACCTCGGAGCTCGCGACCTCGCCGGCGGCCTGGCCTCCCATGCCGTCGGCGATCGCGAGGAGACGGGGCCCGGCGTAGCCGGAGTCCTCGTTCCCCTCACGGATCATGCCTTTGTGGGATCCGGCGGCGAACCGCAAGGACAGACTCATGCGCACCTGCCCTGTCGACGAAGCTGCCTCCGGGTACAACCGGTCTCGAGCCACACTGCCCACCCTCCGGTCGGGAGCGCGCTCGGGTCCGTGTCCTCGGTGGGACGGATCGCCGCCGCGCGCTCGCTCCGCTCGCTCATTCTCGTACTACTTCCGCAGCTCGATGACGGTCTTGCCGATGCGGATCGGTGCGCCCGGCGGAATGGGCGTCGGGGTGGTCAGCCGGGTCCGGTCGAGATACGTGCCGTTGGTGGACCCGAGATCCTCGACGATCCACTGGCCGTCACGGTCGGGATAGATCCTGGCATGGCGGCTGGACGCGTAGTCGTCGTCCAGCACGATCGTGGAATCGTGCGCGCGGCCCAGCGTGATCGTCTGGCCGGCGAGGGCCACCGTGGTTCCCGTGAGGATGCCCTCGGAGACGACGAGTTTGGTGGGTGCGCCGCGTCGCTGGCGCTGCTGCGGAGGCGCGGCCTGGCGGCCCGCCTGCTGCGGGGCGCCGCCGGCGCCGCCGCTGCCGCGACGGGACCCGCGCTGGGTCACGCGCGTCCCGAAGAGATCGCTTCGGATGACCTGGACGGCCACGATGACGAACAGCCACAGAACGGCCAGGAAACCCAACCGCATGACCGTCAGGGTCAGCTCTGACATTGCCCCCGCTTCACCCTTCGGCTTGCCGGTAAATGATGGTGGTGCTGCCCACGACGATCCGCGAGCCGTCGCGGAGCGTAGCGCGGGTGGTGTGCTGCCCGTCCACCACGATGCCGTTGGTGGACCCGAGATCCTGGATCGTCGAGGGCGTTCCGGTCCGGATCTCACAGTGCCGGCGGGATACGCCGGGGTCGTCGATCCGCACGTCGGCTTCCGTGCTTCGGCCGAGTACGAGCGTGGAGCGCGAGATCTGGTGGCGGGTGCCGTTGATCTCGATCCAGTGGCGCCGGGGGCCGCCCGAGCCCGCCACGGGGGCGGCTCCGGCCGGTCCGCCCGGGGCGGGCCGGCGTGCGCCGGGTCCGCCCGGGGGCGGGGCGCTGGGCATGGGCGGGGCCGCCACCGGGGGATAACCGTAGCCGCCCTGGATGCTCTGACCGCCCTGCTGCCCGCCCTGGGGGGCCTGCGGCTGGGAGGTGCTGGAGGCGAGGGTGCGGCTGCGGACCCGGTAGAGCCCGGTGTCGAGGTCGTCGGCCTTCTCCAGGTGGACCTTGATGGGGCCCATGAAGCTGTAGCGCTGCTGCTTGGCGTAGTCGCGGACGAGGCCCGCGAGCTCGTCGCCGAGCTGCCCGGAGTAGGGGCTCAGCCGGTCGTAGTCACCGGCGCTGAGCTCGACGATGAAGTCGTTGGGTACGACGGTCCGCTCGCGGTTCCAGATGGTGGCGTTGTTGTCGCACTCCCGCTGGAGGGCTCCGGCGATCTCCACCGGCTGGACCTCGGACTTGAACACCTTGGCGAAGGTGCCGTTCACCAGACCTTCGAGTCGCTGCTCGAACCGCTTCAGAACTCCCATGGGGCACCTCCTCCGTCGTTATCGCCCTGTACTGCTTACTGATCGTATCCACGCGTGGCGGATTCGGGTGGTTCCCCATCGGTCCTGTGCGGACGAGTGTTGGTCCTCACAGGCGATCGTAGGGGCGCTCCCAGGACAGTGTCCCGCACCGGGAGCGGAGTGCGGGAGGGGCCCGTCCAAGCCGGGCTGCGGGGGTGCGGGGAAAGCGATGTGAAACCACCCCGTCCGCCGTGCTAATGTTTCGACGTCGCCAGGGGAACGGCCCGAAAGGGAAGAACCACTGGGACGCTGCTCGGGCGAGTGGCGGAACGGCAGACGCGCTGGCTTCAGGTGCCAGTGTCCTTCGGGACGTGGGGGTTCAAATCCCCCCTCGCCCACATCGACGAAACGGTCGTCATCGCGAAAGCGATGGCGGCCGTTTCGTATTTCCCGTCCTTCGGCGAAGGTGATGGCGGAGGAGACGGGGAAAGAAGAGAAGAAGAGAAGGGGAGGAGGGGGCGAGGGAGCGAGGTGAACCCGCCCCGCCCCCGGGTCCGCCCCCGGCGGCGCCGGCCCGCTAGTCCGCGTCGAGGGCGGCGGAAAGGATGTCGTTGCCCGAGAGCCAGCCCTGGGACATGGCGAGGGCGCCCGCCTGGAACCGGCTGCGGGCCTGGAGGCGGTCCATCAGCTCCGCGGTGATCCTGCGGCCGGTGCGTACGGAGATTCCCAGCTTGCGGGCCACGACCTCGTCGGTGTGCCCGCTGACGAGCAGTTCGAGGATGGCGCGTTCGCGCGGGGCGAGGCCGCGTTCGTCGGGCACCTGCTGGGTGCCCAGGGGGTCCGACTGCTGCCAGATCAGCTCGAAGAGCGCGGAGAGGGCGGTGGCGACGCCCGTGCCGGTGTGGACGAGAATCCCGCGCTTGGCGTCTTCCGGGTCGACCGGAACAATTGCGGTTCTTCCGTCGTACAGGATCATTCGCAGGGGAAGTTGTGGAAAGGTGCGCACTTCGCCGCCGTTTTCGAGCAGCCATTGTGCATACCCGAGAGTGGCCGCGTCGTTCCGCAGGCTCTCCAAATAGATGTAGCGAACACGGTTACCGCGTTCCAGGGCTGCCCGGTCCAGTGGGCGGGCCATCTCCAGGGCTTCCGCGGTCTGTGCACCGCGTGGTGCGAAGACGGCCATCTCCCGCTCACAATTGTGTGCGCAGCGTTCGATCTGGGCGGCGATCGCGTCCATTCCCATGAACTGCTGGACGCTCACCGGGGCGCTCAGGCTCTGGGCGCTGTACTCCGCGATGACGCGGGCCACGCGCAGCTTCGAGGCGGCCAGGGCCGCCTGCCGCTCGCGGAGCTCCTCCTCCCAGCTCAGCAGCAGGGTTTCCAGGCCGCGCTCGGGGTTGACCAGGCGGACCTTGCCGGGCTCCTCGATGGAGGGGACGACCAGGGAGAGCCTGGTCAGATCGTCCAGGACCGCGGCCACCCGGTCGGGCTTCCAGCCGAGATCGTCCGCTATCTCGGTGGGGCTGGTTTTGTGACTCCTGAGTAGCAAAGAATAGACAATTTCGCCATCCGCTCCCATTCCTGCCAAACCCTGCACCGCGACGTCCCCCCCAGGACTCGTATTACCAGCCGGTAGCGTGATGTCTTTCGTTTGCGATTGAAATTCACGGCACCTTGAGCCGTCATGATCATAATCCAGCCAATGGCCCTGTCGGAAGAGGACGGGCGTGGCTGACAGCAGGTTGCCAGCGCAGGAGGCTGACACCTGAAGGTACTGACGCGGACACGTTCGGTTGCACAGAATCTGTCATGTCGGAGGGACACGGGGCGGCACGGGGCCGCCACCTCCTCCGCACCAGGTACACAACGGGGAGTCCTCATGCGTAACTCGGCCCACAACCACACCGCTTACAACCGCCGCACCATCGCCGGCCTGTTCGGCATCGTCTGCCTCGGCTGGATCGCCGCTTTCGGCATCGCCGCCGCGCCGGCCGGCGCCGAAAGCCTCTGGGCCGGCGGCCCCGACAGCACTCCGGTCGTCGTGCACCCCGACGGCAACACCTGGGGTTCCTGATCCCGGATCGTCACCAACGGGAAGAAGCAGGGGGGGGCAGCACACGGTGGACGCACAGGGAGCAGGGCTCGAATTCCGGATCCTCGGACCGGTGGAAGCACGCCGGGAAGGACAGCGGATTCCGCTCGGCGGGGTCAAGTCGCACACGGTGCTCGTCGCCCTCCTGCTGGCGCGGGGGCGGGTCGTGCCGGACGCCCGGCTCGGCTCCCTGCTTTGGGGCTGGGACCCCCCGGCCACGGCCCACGCGCAGATCTACACCTACGTCTCGCGTCTGCGCAAAGCACTCGGGGAGGGCGTGCGGCTCGTCCGGCAGGCTCCCGGCTACGTGCTGCACTGCGCCGACAGCTGGATCGACCTGGTCGAGTTCGAACGGCTCGACCGGTCCGGCAGCAGGGCGCTGGCCGAACACCGCTACGAGGACGCGGACCGCGAACTGCGCTCCGCTCTGGCGCTCTGGCGGGGGCCGGCGCTGGGGGACGTGGCGCCGCACCTCGCCGAGATCGAGGCGGACCGGCTGGAGGAGGCCAGGGCCGCCACCCTGGAACGCCGGATCGCCGTGGACTTCGGCCTCGGCCGGCACCGCGAACTCATCGCCGAACTCACCGGCCTGGTGGCGCAGTTCCCCATCCGGGAGCGGCTGCGCGGCCAGCTGATGTCGGCCCTGCACCGCTCCGGGCGGCAGGCCGACGCCCTGCACGTCTACCACCACGGCCGCAAGGTCCTCGCCGAGATCGGGGTGGACCCGGGGCGTGAACTGACCGACATCTACTACCAGGTGCTGCGCGAGGAACCGGCCGGCCCGGCGGTGCCCGCCCTGCCGGTCCTGCCCGCACAGCGCTCGGCGTCCTCCGGCGCGCTGCCCCCGGCGCCCCCGGCGCACCCGGTGCCACCGGCGTCACTGCCCCTGGGACCGCCCGATTTCACCGGCCGTGAGCGCGAGCTCGGCGAACTGCTGGCCAAGCTGGTGCCGCTGCGCGACGGCGGCCGCACCGGCTGCCCGCCCCGTCGGCTGCTGCTCACCGGCATGGCCGGGGTCGGAAAGACGGCCCTGGCCCTGCACGCCGCCCGGACGCGGCTGAAGGAGTTCCCCGACGGCCAGCTGTACGCGGACCTGTGCCATCCGGACGGCAGCCGCAAGGACCCCTGCCGGATCCTGGTGTCCCTGCTGCTCGCCCTCGGGGAGCCGGCCGCCACCGTGGACCGCCGCAGCGCGGACCTGGACGAGCTCATGCGGCTCTTCCGCGCCCGCACCCGGGGCCGCCGCCTGCTCATCCTGCTGGACAACGCCGTGGGCGACCTCCAGCTCGACCCGCTCCTGCCGAGCTGCCCCGAGCCCGTCGTCCTGATCACCGGCCGCGCCCGGCTCGCTTCCGTGCCCCATTCGCACACCGTCGAGGTGCTGCCGATGGCAGCGGACGGGGCGGCGGAGCTGCTCCGGGCGATCGCGGGGCCCGAGCGGTTCGCCGCGGAGCCCGCCGCCGCGCGGGAACTCCTGCGGCTGTGCGGCGGGCTGCCGATGGCCCTGCGCGCCGCCGGATCGCGGCTGGCCGCACGGCCCCTGTGGCCGGTCGCCCGTCTCGTGGACCGGCTCGCGGACCCCTCCACGCGGCTGCAGGAGCTCCGGTTCGGGGACCTCGCCCTGCCGCCGCTGCTCGCCCAGTCGCTGGGCCGGCTGCGGCCGGGCGGACCCGCCTTCCTGCACACCCTCGTCGCGCTGGGCCCGCTGCCGTTCTCGGCCTTCACCGCCTCGGCGCAGCTGGGCCTGTCCCCGCTCGTCGCCGAGCGCTTCCTTGAGGACCTGGTCGACCACGCCCTGCTGGAGATGGAAGGCATCGACCGGGCGGGCGAGCCGCGCTACCGCTTCCACGAACTGGTGCTGTGCTACGCCGCCTCGCTCGCGCCGGCCGTCACGCGGCCGACGGTTCCGCCATCGCCACAGCGATCTTCCGAGGACCGGTGAAGGGCTCCCGGGCGTGCGCGGCCAGCATGTTGTCGACGACGAGCACGTCGTCCTTCTGCCAGTCGAACCGGGTGGTGGCCGCCCGGTAGACGGACCGCAGGTGGTCCAGCACCTCGTCGGGGATCCGTCCGCCGTCGCCGTAGTAGGTGTTGGTGGGCAGGTCCTCGTCGGGAAAGATCTCCTGCAGCCCCTCCCGCACCTCCGGGTTGAGGGAGGTCACGTGGAAGAAGGTGGCGTGGTTGAACCACACCGACTCCCCCGTCACCGGGTGCTTGTGCACGGCCTCGCGCACCGCGGTGGTGCGCAGGCCGCCGTCGGCGCGCCACTCGGGCAGCAGGCCCTTGCCCCGGCAGTACTCCTCGACGGCGGCGCGGTCCTCGGTGCCGAAGGTCTCCTGCCACGGGACCCCGAAGTCCGCGTGGAAGTTGCGCACCACGCGCCAGCCGCGCCGCTCGAACTCGCCGCGCACCTCGGGGTCGATGGCGCCGTAGACCTCGCGGATGTCGGCGAGCGGGGTCGCGCCCCGGGTGAGCGGCGGCTCGACGCAGTAGAAGTACAGGGTGTTGGGCCACACGGCCTGGTAGGAGTTCTCGTTGTGCAGGAAGATCTCCTCCTCCGCCGGGTAGTCCGTGGAGGTGTAGACCTGGCCCTTGATGGTGCTGCGCGGCGAGGAGCGCTCCGCGTAGGTGAGGGGGGCGCTGCCCGACAGGTTGCGCACCACCCCGTCGAAGCCGTCGACCCCGCCGATGGAGAATCCGCGCAGCAGCACCGAGCCGTTCTCGACGAGCAGGTCGCGCACCCGCTTGCGGTTCACCTCCAGCCAGACCTGGACGTTCTTCTGGGGCGTTCCGGTGATCGTGATCGTGGGCATGTCGTGATTCCTTCTCTCAGGCCGTACGGGAAGTGGCGGGGGCGGCGGGCGGGCGGGAGCGGATCAGCACCGGGGTGCCGGCCCGCTCGCCCGGGCGGGCGAGCGCCCCGTGCATCCGGACCGGACCGTCGCCCATCGGCAGGTCCTCGACGACCCAGGTGGCCGGGCCGCCCGGCTCGGTGTGCGCCACCTCGACGGGCCCGTCGCTCTCGGGGCCGACCTCCAGGGACCGCAGGTCGGCGATGATCCCGATCCCGCTGGCCTTGAGCACGGCCTCCTTGCGCGTCCAGCAGCGCAGGAACAGGGCGAGGCGGCCGGCCTCGGTGGACTGGGCGTCCAGCAGGCGCAGTTCGGCGGGGGTGAGCGCCAGGTCGGCCGAGGGCCGGAAGTCGATCGCCCGCCCGTCCTCCAGGTCGATGCCGACGGGGAATCCCGCGGTCACCGCCAGCAGCCAGTGCGCCCCGGAGCGGGACAGGCTGAACTCCAGGCCCGCGCCCGCCCCGGCGCCGGTCAGTACCGGGCGGCCGTGGCGCAGGTCGTCGCAGCGCGGGCAGGTGGCCCGGCCGAACTCCAGTTCCCGTGGGTGCAGCGGGAGGTAGGCGGCGAGGACGCGGCGCACGGCCGCGTGGGCTCCCGCGTAGTGGGCGGCCGCGGCCGGGGCGCGGCCCGCCATGATGCGCCGCTCCTCCGCGGAGAGCAGCAGCTCGTCCGGCGCGGGCTCCGCCTCGGTCCGGCCCCGCCAGACGTGGACGGCGCCGGTGGCGCGGAGCTCTTCGTACAGGTCGCTCATGGTGCCTCAGTCCGACATCGCCACCAGCACGCGGCGGTCGCCCGTGAAGGGGCGGCGGCCGTGCGCCAGGAGCAGGTTGTCGATGACCAGGACGTCGCCCTGGTTCCAGTCGACGTCGACCGCGTTGTCCAGGCCGCGGTCGCGGATCTGGAGGATGTACTCGGCCGGGATGGGGGTGCCGTCCGCGAAGGTGACGGTCTGCGGCAGGTCCTCCTCGGGCAGGATCTGGGCGAGTGCGGCGGCGGTGTCGTCACCGAGGCCGGCCGGGTGCCACTGGTCGGCCTGGTTGAACCAGACCTCGGTGCCGGTGACCGGGTGGTGGACGGTGGCCGGGCGGACGGCGGAGATGCGGATGGCGCCGTCGGCCTTCCACTGCCAGGTCGCGCCGGTGCCGGAGAGGAACTCCTCGACGGCAGTGCGGTCGGTGGTCTCGAAGGTGTCCTGCCAGCTCTTGCCGAGGCCGTAGCCGTCGTGGAGGTTCTGCACGTACCGCACGCCGCCCGCAAAGGCGTCGCGCACCTCCTGGTCGAGGGAGGCGAGCCAGCGGGCCGAGTCGAGGACGGGGGTGGCGCCGCCGCCGCCCGGCTTGATCTGGCAGTAGAAGGCGAGGCGGGCCGGCCAGGCGTGGGCGTAGCTCATCTCGTTGTGCATGGAGATGGTGAATTCCCGGGGGTACTCGGTCGAGGTGTAGACGTTGCTGCCGACCTTGGTGCGCGGGGAGTTGCCGTGGACGTAGGCCAGGCGGTTGGGCAGCAGCAGGTCCAGTACGCCGTCCAGGGCCTCGGGGGTGACGCCGAAGCCGCGGAGGACGACGGCCTTCTCCCGGGTCAGCAGGCGGGTGAACTCGTCCCCGCCGAGGGCGGTGAGGCGTTCGACGAGCTCTTGCGCACCGCCGGCGCCCTCGGCCTCGAGCTCCAGCGGCGACCAGGTCTGTGTGTACGTCATGACAGGAAGTCCTCAGATAGGGCGGAACGGTTGAACGGTCGATCGGGGGCGGCGCCCGCTACGGGAAGGCCGGCAGCCGCTGGTGGCGTACGGACGCGAGCCGGTCCGTGACGTCCGCGACGAGCTCGGCCTCGCAGGGCGCGAGGTAGAAGTGGTCGCCGGGGAAGGAACGCAGGTGGAAGTCGTCGGAGCGGGTCAGCCCGGCCCAGGCGCGCACGTCGTCGAGGACCCGGCTGGAGCCGGGGTCGCTGTCGCCGACGTAGGCGCTGACCGGCATGGACAGGACCTCCGGCTCGCTCACGTGGTAGCGCTCGATGAGCCGGTAGTCGGCGCGCAGGGCCGGCATCAGGAGCTCGCGCAGCTCCGGGATGTCGAACACCGAGGAGCCCAGGTCGCCGAGGCTGCGCACGGCGCTCAGCAGGGTCTCGTCGTCGGCGAGGTGGAACTCGCTGCGGCGGGTGCGGTGGGGCGCGGCCCGGCCGGAGACGAGGAGGTGGGCGGGGGCGGTGCCGCGCGCTTCCAGCCTGCGGGCCACCTCGTAGGCGACGGACGAGCCCATGCTGTGGCCGAAGAGGGCCACGGGCAGGTCGGTGAGGGGGAGCAGGGCTCCGGTGATCCGGTCGGCCAGCTCGTCCATGTCGGTCACGCAGGGTTCGGCGAGCCGGTCCTGGCGGCCGGGGTAGCGGACGGCGAGCAGGTCGACGTCCTTGGGGAGACGGGCGGGCCAGCCGGCGAAGAGGTTCGCGGTGCCGCCCGCGTGCGGGAGGCAGACCAGGCGCAGCCGCGGGGCGGCGACCCGGCGGAAGCGGCGGAACCAGGCTTCGGCGCCGTCGCGGTCCGGTGCGGTCATGGGGTGTGTCCCTACTGTTCGAGGTCGGGCTCGGTGCGGCGGACGTGGTCGAGGATGGGCTGGAAGTTCATCCAGCCGATCAGGTCGTCGCCGACTTCCCGGTAGGTGTGGGCGGCGTTGGCGTGGTCGATGGGGACGACCTTCCCGGCGGCCTTGGCGAGGAGCTGCACCTGGCAGGAGCGCTCCATCGTGATGAACCACCAGGCGGCGGCGTCGACGGAGTCGCCCACGGTCAGCAGGCCGTGGTTGCGCAGGATGACCGCCTTGAACGCGCCGAGGGCCTCGGCGATGCGGCGGCCCTCGGAGAGTTCGGTGACCGGGCCGGTGTAGTCGTCGAAGAGCGCGTGGTCCTCGTAGAAGGCGCAGGCGTCCTGGGTGAGCGGTTCGAGCAGTTCGGCCAGGGCGGACAGGGCCCGGCCGTACGTGGAGTGGGTGTGGGCGGCGGCGACCACGTCGGGGCGGGCCTCGTGGATCTGCGAGTGGATCGCGAAGGCGGCCCGGTTGACGTGGTACTTGCCTTCGACGACGCGGCCCTCGCTGTCGACGAGGAGCAGGTCGCTGACGCGGACGTGCTTGAAGGACAGGCCGAACGGGTTGACCCAGAAGTGGTCCTCCAGCTCGGGGTCGCGGGCCGTGATGTGACCGGCGTTGCCCTCCTCGAAGCCGAACCGGCCGAAGATGCGCAAGGCGGCCGCCAGGCGCTGTTTGCGGTGGGCGCGCTCCTCCTCGAGGGTGTCGAAGAGGGGCGGTTCGCCGAGGATCAGTGACTCGCTCATCGGGCGGCTCCTTGCGTTGCGTTCTCGTGCTCGTTCTCGTGCTCGTTCTTGTTCACGTTCTCGGGGGTGCTCCCGGCGGTGTCCCCGCTCTCGATCTCCGTGCGACCCGGCAGCTGGATCCCGGTGCGCAGGGACGGCATGAGCACGGCGGCGAGGGCGAGTACGCCCATGGCGGCGCCGGTCAGCAGGATCGAGCGGGAGGCCCCCCAGGCGGCCAGGGCGACTCCGCCGATGAGTGCGCCCAGGGCGTTGGTGCCGGATCCGACGAGGCCGGTGACGGCGGCGACGCGGCCCTGGAGTTCGTCCGGGGTGGTGTGCACCTGGTAGACGGAGGCGGCCACGTTGAAGACGGCTCCGACCAGGCCGGTGCCCGCGAACAGCGCGCCCAGCAGGAAGGGGTTGCCGCCGGTGAAGGCCATGGCGGTCATCAGGACGGCCCACACGGCGACACCGCCGGTCAGGATGGCCCGGCCGGAGAGCCTGCGCATCCACCAGCCGCCGGTCAGCGCGCCCAGCATGCCGCCGATGCCGCCGATGACCACGATCACGGCCAGGGTGGACTCGGGGCGGCCCTCCTCCTTGACGAGGAGGATCAGGGCGAGGCCGATGATCTGGAAGAGCACGTTGCTGCCGGCCACGAGGGCGAGCGCGGCCCGCAGGAAGGGCTGGTGCCACAGCCAGCGGACGCCTTCGCCGATCTCGGCGCGCATGCCGTGCACACCCGGGGCCGGCGGGGTCCCGTCGGTGATCTCTGCCTTCTCCGCCTGGAACTTCGAGCGGATCAGCAGCAGTGAGCACAGCGAGCCCAGGTAGGCGACGGCCGCGAACAGGAACGGCGCCGAGCGGGCCAGCGACTGGAGCAGGATGCCGCCGGGCTGCCCGAGCAGGCCCGCGGCCCGGCCGCGCGCCTCGTTCTGCGCCAGCGCGGTCGCCAGGTGCTCCGGGTGGACCACGTTGCGTACGGCGCCCCGCTCGGCGAGGCGGTACACGATGAACAGGCTCGACTCGACGAAGGCGACCACGGCGATGTGCGCGATCCACACGTGCCCGGCGAGCACCGCCGCCGCGACGGTGGCCAGTGCGGCGGCCCGCCCGGCCTCGCACGCCACCATCAGCCGGCGCCGGTCCCAGCGGTCCACCAGGACGCCCGCCGGCAGCTGCACGAGCAGGGTCGGCAGCAGCGCGGCGAAGGCGACCAGGGACATGGCCAGCGGCGATTCGGTGGTCCACAGCACCAGCAGCGGATAGGCGAGGGACGTCACCCGGGTGCCGAGGAGGGACATGGCCGCCCCGGACCACAGCAGCAGGAAGTCACGGTTGCGGCGCAGCGGCGGTACGGGGGCGGCGGCCACCGCCGCCGGCTCTTCGAGAACGCTCACGCGCCGCGCCCCGCACTCACGGCCGTCGCCACGGCGTCGGGCAGCGTGGCGAGGGCGCCGTGGCGGCACCACTCCAGGACGGCCATCGCGCTGTGCATCTTGTTCTCGGCCTGGTCGAAGACGATGCTCGCCGGCCCGTCCAGTACCTCGGAGGTCACCTCGTCGCCGCGGTGGGCGGGCAGGTCGTGCATGAAGACGGCGGTCGGGTTGTCCTCCCAGATACGGCCGGTCACCTGGAACGGGGCGAAGACGTCCCGCCAGTGCGCGTCCGGCTTGCTGGTGCCGGTGGTCTGCCAGCGGGTCGTGTAGACGACGTCCAGGCCGTCGGGCAGCGCGTCCATGTCGTGGGTCTCGCGGAACGTCGCGCCGTACCGCTCGGCCTGCGCGGCCGCCCGGATCCGGTAGTCGCCCTCCAGGCCGTAGCCGGGCGGGGTGCGCAGCTCGAAGTGGACCCCGGGGAAGCGGGTGAGGGCGAGCGCCAACGCGGAGGCGGTGTTGTTGCCCTCCCCCACGTACAGGATGCGCAGGCCCTCGATCCGGCCGAAGCGGCGCATCAGCGTGGTCAGGTCGGTGAGTGCCTGGGTGGGGTGCTCGGTGGCGCTCATGGCGTTGACCACGGCCATCCGCTCCTGGGCGGCCCAGCCGCGCATCTCGGCCTCGTCGCCGGCGGTGCGCGCCACCAGCACGTCGAGCATCCGGGACATCACCCGGCCGGTGTCCTCGCTGCTCTCGCCGGTGTTGAGCTGGAGGTCGCCGGGGCCGTACGCGACGATCTGCGCGCCCAGGCGCAGGGCGCCGGCGGAGAAGGCCGTACGGGTACGGGTGGAGGTCTTGCTGAAGTAGACGCCGACCACGTCGCCGTAGAGGGGGCGGTCCGCGGGGCGGCCGGCGGCGGAGAGTTCGGCGCCGCGGGCGACGATCGCGGCGAGGTCGTCGTCGCCGAGGTCGTTGATCGAGATGAGGTGGCGCATGGCGCGCTCCTTCGGGGCAGTCGCGGAAGGAAGGAAAGTTCGGGGAGGGGAGGGGATGGAGGCCGGG
>NZ_JBSGXU010000027.1:0-62030 GCF_053610205.1 Streptomyces sp. NPDC054932
ACAGCAGCACCGGGGCGGCCGGCCGGAGCAGGGCGGCGACGGTGACGGCCCGCTGCAGGCGGCCCGTCCACCGGGTGATGTCGACGTAGGGCACGCCGCCGGCCGCGGCGGCGTGCAGCACCCGGTCCTCGGGGTCGTTGACCGAGCTGATGACGGCCCGGACGCCGGCGTGGAAGGGGGCGGGGTCCGCCAGGTCCCAGGCGCGCACCTCGCCGCCGACCTCGGCGGCCAGCGCCTGGCCCCGGCCGGGGTTGCGGCCGGTGAGAAGGGTCGGGGTGTCCGCACCCAGGATGCGGGCGATCTCGGCGCCCACGGTGCCGTATCCGCCGGTGATCAGTACAGGGCCGGAGGGATCCGGGCGCAGCTCGTCGCGCAGTTCGGTGGTCATGGCCAGAGTTTAGGTCAGGTGACCTAGAAATGCGACCTCCCTCCGCCCGTGTCCGGGGCGGCGCCGGGGGAACGCCGGGACCACCTGGTTCACCGGCCGGCTGGCGCGGTGGCAGGACAGCAGCACTGGGGATCCGGCCGGCGCTGTTCACCCGGTGCGGGCGGACGGGGTCCGTCCCCCCGTTCAGCCTGTTGATCCCCCGCAGGGCGAGTCGCGGGGCCACCGGGAGTGCCTCGCGGGTGATGCTGGTCCAGAGCCCCCGGCGCCGGTCACGGACGGCAGTTCCCGGTCGACCGCGGAGGCACGGCCGTCGCGGACGTCCGCATCCGCAGCGACGTTCACAGAGAGCCGGGTCGCGAAGGAGTGTGATGATGCCGGGCGCAGACAGACGAAGGGATGCCGTGGAGGCATCCCGGCAGCCCGCTCGGATGCTGTCCCTGGCCACGATCGGATTCACGCTCTGCTTCTGGGCGTGGGCTCTGCTGGCACCGCTCGGGCCGGCGCTCCGCGATGATCTGGACCTCAGCTCGTTCCAGCAGTCCCTGGTCGTGGCCGTACCGGTCATCGTGGGATCGATCGGCCGTATCCCCGTCGGCGCGCTCACCGACCGCTGGGGCGCGCGCCGGATGTTCCCGATCGTCGCGGCCCTGACGATCCTGCCCGTGCTGTACGTGGGACACGTGGCCGACTCGCTCGGGGAAGTACTCGCGGGCGGCTTCTTCCTCGGGCTGGGTGGCACCGCCTTCGCCGTCGGTGTGCCGTTCGTCAACGCCTGGTACCCGCCCGAGCGGCGCGGGCTGGCCCTGGGCATCTTCGGTATCGGCACCGGCGGCACCGCACTGTCGTCGTTCACCACCGTCCAGCTGGCCGACGCGGTCGGGCGGAGCTTTCCCTTCGACCTGGTCGCCGCCGCCCTGGCCGTGTACGCCCTGGCCGCCCACCTGCTCCTGCGGGACAAACCCGGGCGGGCGATCGCCGCCGGGTCGATGCTCGCGCGGACGACGGCGACCCTGCGGATGCCCGACACCTGGCTTCTGGCCTTCCTCTACGCCATGTCCTTCGGTGGCTTCGTCGCCTTCAGCGTCTACCTGCCCACCTACCTCACCATCGCCGACGAACTGGGGCGCTCCGATGCCGCATTGCGCACCGCGGGCTTCGTCGTCCTGGCCGTGGCCATGCGCCCGGTCGGAGGGTGGCTCTCCGACCGGACGCACCCCGTCCCCGTGCTCGTCGGCACATACGCCGCGGTATGTGCGTGCGCGCTCGTCGCGGCGTTCGAGGTGGCCCTGGTCCCGGTCGGCACGGTCGCCTTCCTCGGGATGGCAGCCGGCCTGGGCGCGGGATCGGGAGCCGTTTTCGCGCTGGTCGCCCGCTTGGTGGTACCGGAGCGGGTCGGGGCGGTCACCGGCGTGGTCGGCGCCGCCGGTGGACTCGGCGGCTTCTTCCCGCCCCTGGTGATGGGCTTGGTCAAGAGCATCACGGACGACTACGCATGGGGCTTCGTGCTGCTCGCCGTCACGGCCGCCGGCGCCGGACTGCTGTCGGCAACCGTCGTACGCCGACGCGCCCAGGCCCGGGAGCGGGAGTGAACCGTCGCAACGATCGTTGGCGGGTCGGTGACCTGCCGACGAGCACGACGTCCCCCTCATGCTGAGCGACTCACCGGGGCAGGCCGTCCCAGAGCGAGCAGTGGTGTGCGGAATGCGCATCGACGGGGTGGATTCCGCCCGGTCCGGGAGCCAATGACTGCACGGACCCCGCGAGCGGTGACGAAGGACGGAGGCGGGGCCAGAGCGGTGCGTCGGAGGTGTTCGGGTTGCCGGTGCGCGCGAAGTTCGTCCAGTAGCCGACCATCCGGTCCGACAGGGCGCGCTGGGCGTCGGTCAGCGGTCGCTCGGTGGGGAAGGAGGAGAACAGGAACGGCATCTCGAAGCCGTGCGCCGCACCGTAGGGGAAGCCCGGGTTCGCAGGCAGGCCGGTGAGGACAGGAGCATCCGCATCGCTGAACTCGTATCCGTAGAGGGGCAGGCCGGGGGCATGGGTGGCGAGGGCCCGGCCGGCCGCCAGTGTGGTGCATGTGAGGGAACGGTCCGTCAGCACCGCGGCCCAGGCCAGTGCGGGCGTGGGGTGGTCCGATGCCGGATACCGCGCCTCGACGGCCGGGGCGGCGACCCCGAAGGCGTCCACGAGGCGGGCGCGGTAGTCGGTCTCGGTACGGATCGGGAACGCGGCGAGCGACAGGCCGACGAACATCCTCATCTCATCGTGGTTGGTGCCCAGGACGACCGGCACGCGGTGGAAGCGTCCCGATGCCAACGCCCGGTCCGGTGCCACGGGCAGCAGCGCATTGCCGAAGGCGGGCCGGTTGAAGGACTGCATCAGCTGCGCGGTGGCGAGGCGATCGGTGCTCTGCCCGCGCAGGCACGCCACCACCTCGTCTTCGCCGGCAGCCGTGCAGCCCAGCTGCCGGGCGGCTTCCGCACCGGCCGACTGGACATCGCGCTGCGGGGCGAACGGCTCGTACGCCGGCGTTCCGGGTCCGAGAGCGCCGCTCGGGAAGGACATGAGGCAGGAACCGCTCTGGAGCACGGCCCGCCGGAAGAGTCCGGCGGCCGTCGGCGAGGTGAGGTGCGCACAGATGCTGAGAGCGCCTGCGGACTCGCCGAACAGCGTGACACTGCCCGGATCGCCGCCGAAGCGCTCCGCGTTCGCCCGCACCCAGCGCAGGGCGGCCTGCTGGTCCGCCAGGCCGAACGGTGGGGCGGAGCCCAGTCCGGGGTGGCCGAAGTAACCGAAGATCCCCAACCGGTAGTTGACCGTCACGACGACCGTGTCGCCCCGGACCGCCAGCTGTTCGGCGCCGTAGTCACTGCCGGAGCCGCCCAGGAACGCCCCGCCGTGCATCCACACCAGCACGGGCCGCTTCTGTCCGGCCGGCTTTGACTTCGGCGTCGGCGTCGGCGTCGGCACGGTGACGTTGAGGTAGAGGCAGTCCTCCGAGCCGAGGACCGCGCCCGCACCCGGTGTCGGCATCTGCACGCAGCGCTCTGCCGCCGCCGTCGCATCCCGGACACCGCGCCATGCGGCGGCGGGCACCGGAGCGCGCCAGCGCAGCGGTCCGGTCGGCGGTGCGGCGTAGGGAATGCCGTCGAAGGTGGTGTACGAGCCGTGCGACACACCGCGTACCAGGCCGTGGTCGGTCCGGACGACGGTCTGCGGGGAGCCCGGTGGTGCAGCGGTCGCCGGTACGGCGGTGGCCGTGAGCAGTGCCACCGCGCAGAGCAAGGGGAAGAGCACCGAGCGGATCCCGGCCCTTCGCCATGGACGCGGCGCTGCCGGGGTCGGGGTCGGGGTCGGGGTCGGGGTCGAGAAAGGGGTCGGGGACATGCGTACCCACCGTTCTTGGTCGGGGGATCGGTGCGGACCGAAGCGGTCAGTGATCAATACGCTAGGACCTCCCGCGCGCTGGAGGTTCAAGAGACTGTGACGCACGACACGTGGAGCATCGGTGAGCTCGCGGCCGGGACGGGAGTTCCGGTGAAGACCCTCCGCTACTACTCCGACAGCGGTCTGCTGCCCGTGGCCGGCCGTAGCGCCGGTGGCCATCGGCGCTACGGTCCCGAGGCGTGGGAGCGGATCCGTTTCATCAGACGCCTACGGGCGCTGGACACCCCGATCGCGACCATCACGCAGGTGGTCACCGGTGAGTGCTCCCTCGGGGAACTGGTGGCGACCGAGCTCGAAGTGGTGCAGGAACGGCTGACCGAGCTGCGGTGGCGCCAGGCCACGCTCCAGTCCCTGGACGACTGCACGAGCGAGGAGCGGCTCCGGCGTCTGGAGATACTCTCCCGCGTGCAGCGGCTCCCGGAGGCGCACCGCACTCTCACCGATCACTGGTACCGCGAGCTGTCCGCGGCCATGCCCGGGCGCCGACTCGACATCATGATCGCCATGCTGTCACCCGCCCCGCCCCAGGACCCCGATCCCGCTTCGGCCCTGGCCTACGCCGAGCTTCATCTGCTCGTCTCCACGCCCAGTTTCACCTGCTGGACCCGGGACCACGACGAAGAGATGAGGGACGGTCCGGCCTTCTACGCGGAGATCGACGAGGCTGCGGCTCTGACCGCCGACGCGCTGGCCCAGGGTCTGCCGCCCAGCGCCGGGGATGCGGTGAACGCCTTCGTGTCCGCCCACGCACGAGCCCGGCGGGAGTCGGACACCCCCGCCTTCCGCGCCTACCTGCACGGGCTGGTGTCGAGGTCGTCCGGCTTCGATCCCCGCCTGCAGCGGTACTGGAGCCTGGTCGCCGCCGCCACCGGCGGGCGCGTGCTGAACATGACGGTGGCTCATCGATGGCTGACGGACGGACTGTTGATCTCGACGTCCGGGAACCCGCCCCCGGCGTCGAGGGGCTCACGAACTCCCGCGTGCGGTCCCTGAACGAGGAGCGCCGCTCCTACGGCCGGTCCGCCGCTTCCCCTGAGGACGGGCGCCGTGCCGGGTCCGCGCGCGGTGCGACTGTGCCCAGCGGGCCAGGCCGCCGGCCGGGGGGCGCCTCGCGGTCGACCCCGATCGGCAGACGTACGTTCCGTACCCGGTGTTCAAGAGCGGGTGATCCACGGCTCCGACGCCTCGAACGGTCTCGTCCTCCCCCACCGCGTCTCATCGCAGGGTCCGATATCTGGAACACTCTGTCCATTTTCCAGTTCGGCCGCCTAGTGTGGGCCCTGCAGCTGGTTCGCCCCGTCCGCCAGGCGGGATGCGTCGTAAGAGGGAACCCGGTGGGAATCCGGGACTGCCCCGCAGCGGTGAGCGGGAACGACCGCCGTCATACGCACTGGACCCGGGACGGGTCTGGGAAGCGACGGCCAGTAGGTGCCCGCCGGGAAACCGGCAGGCGTGCCCGCGAGTCCGAAGACCTGCCCGTTGCCCGTGCGCGATCGACCGCGCCCGGTTTCCTCGGTGACCTCGTGGGCGGGTCGGCGTGCATCAGGCGGATCCGTCCGTTCGCGTACCGCAGTCGTACGTGAACCCGGCGGTCCGCCTGCTCTCGCACCCTTCGCGTCCTCGACCCCGGTCACCGGGTCCATGGAGACACGCTCGCGAAGGAGAGTTCCGTGACCACCGAGTCCGCAGCCGCGGCAGTACAGGCCACCGTGTACGGCTACCCCCGCCAGGGCCAGAACCGCGAACTGAAGAAGGCGATCGAGGGCTACTGGAAGGGCCGAGTCAGCGCCGACGCCCTCCGGGACACCGCCCGGGACCTGCGCCGGGCCAACCGGGCCCAGCTCGCCGAGGCCGGCATCAGCGAGGTGCCGACCGGCGACTTCTCGTACTACGACCACGTGCTGGACACCACGGTGATGGTCGGCGCGATCCCCGCCCGCCACCGGGCCGCCGTCGAAGCCGACGCCCTGGACGGCTACTTCGCGATGGCGCGCGGCACGCAGGACGTGGCGCCGCTGGAGATGACCAAGTGGTTCGACACGAACTACCACTACCTCGTCCCCGAACTCGGCCCCGACACCGTCTTCACCGCCGACTCCACCAAGCAGGTCGCCGAACTCACCGAAGCCCTCTCCGCGGGGCATGCGGCGCGGCCCGTACTGGTCGGTCCGGTCACCTACCTGCTGCTGGCCAAGCCCGCCCCGGGCGTGGCCGCCGACTTCGAGCCGATCACGCTCCTCGACCGGCTCCTGCCCGTCTACGCCCAAGTGCTGGCCGAGCTCCGCGCGGCGGGCGCCGAGTGGGTCCAGCTGGACGAGCCGGCCCTGGTCCAGGACCGCACCCCGGCCGACCTGAACGCCGCGGCCCGCACCTACCGGGAGCTCGGCGCCCTCACGGAGCGCCCGAAGCTGCTCGTCGCCTCCTACTTCGACCGGCTCGGTGAAGCACTCCCGGTGCTGGCGAAGGCTCCCGTGGAGGGCCTTGCCCTCGACTTCACCGATGCGGCCGCCGCCAACCTCGCCGACCTCGCCGCCGTCGGCGGGCTCCCGGGCAAGCGCCTGGTCGCGGGCGTGGTCAACGGCCGCAACATCTGGATCAACGACTTCCAGAAGTCGCTGACCACGCTCGGGACCCTCCTCGGGCTCGCCGACCGGGTCGACGTCTCCGCGTCCTGTTCCCTGCTGCACGTCCCTCTGGACGCCGGCGTCGAGCGCGACATCGACCCGCAGGTGCGCCGCTGGCTCGCCTTCGCCCGCCAGAAGACGAACGAGATCACCACGCTGGCCCGCGGCCTCGCCCAGGGCACGGATGCGATCACCGCCGAACTCGCCGCGAACCGCGCCGATCTGGCCTCCCGCGCCGGCTCTCCCATCACCCGCGATCCCGCGGTGCGGGCGCGCACCGGGGCGATCACCGACGCGGACGGCCGCCGCGCCCAGCCGTACGCGGACCGTGCGGTCGCCCAGCGCGCCCACCTGGGGCTGCCGCTGCTGCCCACCACCACCATCGGCTCGTTCCCGCAGACCGACGAGCTGCGCGTGGCCCGCGCGGACCTGCGGGCCGGGCGCATCGACACCGCCGGGTACGAGGAGCGCATCAAGGACGAGATCCGCGAGGTGCTCGCCTTCCAGGAGAAGACGGGCATCGACGTGCTGGTGCACGGTGAGCCCGAACGCAACGACATGGTCCAGTACTTCGCCGAGCAGCTGACGGGGTACCTGGCGACCCAGCACGGCTGGGTCCAGTCGTACGGCACCCGTTATGTGCGGCCGCCGGTCCTGGCCGGGGACATCTCCCGTCCGGAGCCGATGACCGTGCGCTGGACGACGTACGCCCAGTCCCGGGCGAGCAAGCCGGTCAAGGGCATGCTGACCGGCCCGGTCACCATGCTGGCGTGGTCGTTCGTACGCGACGACCAGCCGCTCGGCGAGACCGCGCGCCAGGTCGGCCTCGCCCTGCGCGACGAGGTCAACGACCTGGAGGCGGCCGGCACTTTGGTGATCCAGGTGGACGAGCCCGCCCTGCGCGAGACGCTGCCGCTGCGCGCGGACGGCCACGCCGACTACCTGGCCTGGGCGACGGAGTCCTTCCGGCTGACGACCTCGGGCGTGCGGCCGGAGACCCAGATCCACACGCACATGTGCTACGCGGAGTTCGGTGACATCGTCCAGGCCATCGACGACCTCGACGCCGACGTCATCAGCCTGGAGGCCGCCCGCTCCCACATGCAGGTCGCGACCGAGCTCGCCGAGCACGGCTACCCGCGCGAGGCCGGCCCCGGGGTCTGGGACATCCACTCCCCGCGCATCCCCTCCACCGGCGAGGCCGCGGCGCTCCTGCGCAAGGGGCTGGAGGCCATCCCGGCAGAGCGGCTGTGGGTCAACCCCGACTGCGGCCTGAAGACCCGCGGTTGGGGGGAGACCCGGGCGTCGCTGGAGAACCTCGTCGCGGCGGCTCGCGAGGTCCGCGCGGAGACCGGCACCGCGACCGCCTGATCCGCAGTCGGGTCGGAACGTCCGTGAGCGGATGTTCCGACCCGAACGCGGCCCTGGCCGAGGCGGTTCGTCAGAAGGCGGTCCAGGTGAAGGCGACCTGGTCGCCGGCCTTCAGCTTGAACCGGCATCCCGACGGGGGTCGGGATGCCGTTGACGGAGATGCTCCAGTAGGCGGAGCCGCCACCGCTGACGTTCTTCATCGTGTCGACGGAGAAGTCGTCGAACGAGGCGTACCAGGTGCCGTCCCAGGTGAAGTGCTTCTTCTTCGCGGCGTCGTCCAGGGCGGCGGTCGGCGTCGGTACGGCGCTCGGGCCGGCCGAGCCGTTCGTGCCGTCGCACTTGTGCGTGCCGCCGGTCGCCGTGGTGACGTCGTGGCCCTTGGTCTTGATCCTGCCCTTGAACAGCAGCCCGCTCGGGCCCTGCACCGTGAGGTTGACCTTGACCGGGGCGTTCGTGTTCGGGACCGGCTTGGCGTGGGCGACGGCGGGCGCTGTAGCGAGCGCGAGTCCGAGGGCGGCCGTCGTGACCAGCGTGCGACGGACGGGGTTCGGACGCATGAGGCGCCTTGCGAGCGGGCGGGCGCGCAGCACCACCCCGTCCACCCCGGCGTCCGCCACCAGTGCCGTGGCCCGCGGAGCAGCGGGAACGGACTGCCGACGAGTCGGCGAACCAAGGCTCCGCGCTGCAGACCGTGACAGTGGGAAACGGCCCGGTCCGACCGGGCACACGCACCGTACGGCCGTGACAGCGTGCTGACCAGTGGCCACTGTCCGGCGCGAAGGTGTCCCCCGACACTCTGCCGCGACCCGCACGGGACCGGGGCCGCCGGCGCTCTGGCCGACGCGGGCCGAGGCGTCATTTATGCTTCAAGGCGGCCGCGGGGCGGTGGCGCGTCGCTGTACGCGGCACCTGCGGAACGGTCGGTCCGGCCGGTCGAGGAGGGCGTCCTGCGTCGGGGCCCCGGTCCGGCCGCAGGACCACGTGATGCCGATCATGAAGGTCCTGGGGAATCGAATGGTCACCGACACGCGTCTCATTGGTGCGGGGTGCCCGGTCCACCCGCCCGCGAACGGAAGACCCCCAGGGAGAAGCGAGGTATGTCAGTGATCTGCGTCGGAGGCATGATCGGGATCGGCAAGACGAGCGTGGCCGAACTCCTCGCCAAGGAGCTGGGCAGCGAAGTCTTCTACGAGAGCGTGACGGACAACCCGATCCTGCCGCTCTTCTACACGGCGAGCCCCGAGGAGATCCAGGCGAAGCGCTACCCCTTCCTCCTCCAGCTCTACTTCCTGCAGACGCGGTTCGCCTCGATCAAGGAGGCGTACAAGCAGGGCGACAACGTCCTCGACCGCTCCATCTACGAGGACTGGTACTTCGCCAAGGTCAATCACGACCTCGGCCGGATCAGCTCCCTCGAAATGCAGGTGTACGAGGGGCTGCTCGGGGAGATGATGCGCGAGATCGACGGCCTGCCGTACCGCAAGGCACCCGACCTCATGGTCTACCTCCAGGCGGACTTCGAGACGGTACTGCACCGCATCGGGCTGCGGGGCCGCGACTTCGAACAGGACGAGAGCCTCGTCGAGTACTACCGGACGCTGTGGTCCGGCTACGACGACTGGGTGCACAAGCACTACTCGGCCAGCGACGTCCTCGTCATCGACATGAACCACACGGATGTCGTGAACCGCCCCGAGGACGCGGCCCGCGTGGTGCAGGAGGTCAAGGACGCCCTGACGGCAGCCCGGCGCCGGGGCTGAAGCCCGGCCTGCCCGGCAGCGGCGAGCGGGAACGACCGCCGTCATACGCACTGGGACCGTGAGGTCCCGGGAGGCGACGGCCAGTAGGTGTCCGCCGGCACGAGCACCGTGCCGACAGGCGTGCCCGCCTGAGGAGCCCTGAACCCGCGGGGCCTTCGCGCAGGCGCTCCGCCCGTGGCCCGGCCGGTCGCGCACGGAGCCCGCGGGTGCTCGGAGACGTCCGGCTCGCGGGCGCGAGCGGCGGAGGTGCGGACACCCCCCCTACGGACCGGGCGGGGCGGTTCGGGCGGGCGGGAGCGTCCGATGGACCAGGCGGAGGGCGAACGAGCGCGGAGGCTGCCAGACGCGCCGGTCGTCGAACGGCCAGGCGTAGACCGGGGCTCCGTCGCGGACGCAGCCCAGCAGGCCCGGCGCCGGGAGCTCGCGGGCCGACCACTCGTAGAGCTGTTGCAGTCGCGGAACGATCACCCCGAAATCGAGGAGGCGGCCGAACCCGATCTCCCTGTCGAGGTGGTACTGCACGGTGCCGCGGAGCGGGTACTCGTCGGGGAGCACGCGCGAGAGCTGCAGGAAGATTCCGGTCATGCCCAGCCTCGGGTCGCCGAGGAACGGGGCGAGCGGACGCAGCGGGCCGAGTGAGATCCGGGGCGCGGCGACCAGGGTGTGGGCGTAGAGCACGCGGCAGAGGACGACGTTCATGAAGAACCGCTCGCTCTCGTTCTCCGCCTCCGCGAGGGCGCGGTTCTCGAGGTAGGCGGCGACCACGCTCCCGTTGTGCGCCCGGTACCAGGCCCGGGCGGTGGGGTGCATCGCGAAGGACAGCCAGTGGTCGACCGTGGGCGAGGAGGACGGTCCGGGAAGTCCGCCGCTGAGGGCGACCGCCTCGCAGCCGTCGCGGAGGATGCGTTCGTTCACCGCGCGCCACCACGGACTGCCGGGCCGGCCGTCGCCGCCGGACTCCGGCCGCAGCACGCCCCGCCGTACCTGCCAGCCCATGAACGACAGCGCGGCCCGGCGGAACGGCAGGTGCTGGGGCGCCTTGCCGAACGGGCCGGAATAGCAGCGCCCCATCAAAGCCGCCCGCCCGGCCGGGTCGTCGCGGACCCCGGCGACCTGTCGCGCCGCCCATTCCGCGGCCGTGACCTCGGACGTCATGCCCACAGGATGCCACGTACCCGGCCCGCGGCACCGAACCGGCCCGCGGCCGAGCCGCCCCCAGGTCTCGAAGGCCAGCCGCACCCGCGGGAGCGCCCCGCCCGCCTCCAGGGCCAGCGGCCCCGCGCGCCGGGGTTCAGGACGCCTTCTTCGCGGCGCGGAGCCCCGCCTCCAGGTCGGCCTTCAGATCGGCCGGGTTCTCGATGCCGACCGACAGGTCCTTCGGTCGAACCGGTGAGCAGCGCCACCGCATCCCGGCACGCGCCCTGCCGTTCCGGTCGCGTTCCGTCCTATGATCGCTGCTCCGCGTACGAGGGGGCTGGTATGGGGGCAGGCGGGGCGGCATCGCAGCGGGCACAGGACGCGCGGCGGCAGGAGCGATTACTCCGGGAGCAGTGGCAGGCCGCCCGCCGGCAGGCCCTTCGGTGGGAAGCGGCGGGCGAGGGCGAACAGCGGCTTCTCGCCCAGCTGTTGGTGCTGACCGCGCGCGGCTGGCGGTTGCTCGTCGACCGGCAGTGGTGCAGGACGCGGACCGCCGACGCGGACATGCTGCTGGTGGGGCCCGGCGGTGTCTTCGTCATCGACGTCACGGCCGGCGGCGGGCCGGTGGACGAACGCGCGACCGAGTTGCTCGCCGCCACGAAGGCCGCCGAGAGCGCGGTTGCGTCCCTGGGAATGTCACCGGTGGCGGTCCAGCCGTTCATGGTGTTCGCCGGGCAGCGCCGCGACGCAGAACTCGGCCGGATACGGCTCCTGGGTGAACACGAGATCGGCCCCGTGCTGCTGTCGCAGCGGCACAGGCTGCGGGTGGAGTCGGTCCGGGCGATCGCCGACCACCTCGAGCGGGTGTTCCCGGGCCATGCGGGGGTGGCGGTCGACCAGCAGACGCCGTCGGCGCCCGAGCGCCACCGACCGGGCTCCCCGGACGGGCTGTTCGACCTGGCAGGGCTGCGGGACGCGGCCCTGGAGGGGGCGATGCAGGCGCCGATCGAGCAGTGGATGACCTTCCTCCACCCCGATCAGGTGGCGCTGGTGCGCCGCAACTGGTCGGGCCCGGCACGCATCAGCGGACCGGCGGGCACCGGCAAGACGGTCGTCGCCCTGCACCGCGCGGCCCACCTGGCCAGGCGGACGACCGGCCGCATCCTGTACGTCACCTTCGCCAACAACCTGCCCCGCGTGCAGAGCACCTTCCTCAGGGCCATGGCCCCGGCCGTCGCCGACCGGGTGGACTTCCGCAGCCTCCACTCCTGGGCGCAGGAGTTCCTGCAGGAGCGGGGCGTGCCGGTGCGGCTGCACGGAGAGAAGGCCGGGACCGCCTTCAGCCTCGCCTGGAAACACGTCGGCCGCGAGGGCCGGCTGGCCGAGCTCGACCCGGACCCCACCTACTGGCACGAAGAGATCGACTACGTCATCAAGGGGCGCGGCCTCACCCGCTTCGAGGAGTACGCGGCCGTCCACCGGCGGCGACGGAAGGCGAGCCTGCACCGTACGCACCGACAGGCGGTGTGGGAGCTGTACGAGGCGTACGAATCGCTGCGCGGCGAGCGCGGCGTCCACGACTTCAACGACATCCTTTCCCTCGCCCTGGCCGAGGCGTCACGCCGGCGCGAACGGCCCCCGTACGCGGCCGTCATCGTGGACGAGGTCCAGGACCTCACGCTCGTCGGCGTGCGCCTCCTGCACGCGCTCGTCGGGGACGTGCCCAACGGTCTGCTTCTCGTGGGCGACGGCCAGCAGACCGTGTACCCGGGCGGCTTCCGCCTCACCGACGCGGGCATCGACATCCGCGGCGACCGCGGGCAGGTGCTGCGCACCAACTACCGCAACAGCAAGCAGATCCTGGACGCGGCCCTCACCGTCGTGGCCGACGACGCCTTCGAGGACCTCGACGGCATGCGCACCCCGGGCCGCCGCGACGTCGACCTCACCTACCACGACGGGGACGTCGTACGCGTCACCAGGCCTACGGCGGACGCCCACGACAGGGAACTCCTGGACGCCCTGCGCTCCCTGCCCGAAGGCGCGCTCGCCGACACCGCCCTGCTGTGCCCCTCCCTGCGCGCCATCGGCCACTACCAGCGGATGCTCACCCAGGCGGGCATCCCGGTGTGCCAGTTGGAGCACTACGACGGTCGTGCCGTCGACGCGGTGAAGCTGGGCACCTATCGCAGGGCCAAGGGCCTGGAGTTCAAGAACGTCTTCCTGCCCCAGCACGATGCGGTGTTCGCGAACGGCACGCCGGCCGACACGGCGGTCGGTACGGAGAGCGCGCAGACGGCCCGGGAGCGTGGGGAACTGCTGCGCAGCCGGCTCTTCGTGGCGATGACCCGGGCCCGTGACCTGCTCTGGCTCGGCAGCGTCACCAGGTAGGGGCGGCCCCCCGGCAGCGTTCTCGTTCTGCCTGGGTGTGGTGCGTCCTGGTTGGCCGGCCGCGGTTTGCCCAGACTCGGTCGGGCGGAGCGATCCGCTTCGAACGAGGAGTAGGACAGGACAGGTATGAGGAACGAAGCCAAGGTCGTGGCCATCACCGGAGCCAGCAGCGGGATCGGGGAGGCGACGGCCCGTCGGCTCGCTGCCGACGGCCACCGGTTGTTTCTGGGCGCGCGGCGCACGGATCGGCTCGATGCGCTGAGCCGGGAGATCGACGGGGCGGGCGGCACCGCGGCCTTCCGGCGGCTGGATGTCACCGACGCCGCGGATGTACGGGCGTTCGTGGCCGCGGCCCGGGAGCACTACGGCCGCGTGGACGTGCTGGTCAACAACGCCGGGGTGATGCCGCTCTCGCCGCTGGACGCGTTGAAGGTCGACGAGTGGGACCGGATGATCGACGTGAACGTACGGGGTGTGCTGCACGGGATCGCCGCCGGCCTGCCCGTGATGCGCGCCCAGGGCGGCGGGCACTTCGTGAACGTCGCCTCCGTGGGTGCGTACGAGGTGTCGCCCACGGCAGCTGTCTACTGCGCCACCAAGTTCGCCGTCCGCGCCATCTCCGAGGGGCTGCGACAGGAGTCGGACGGCTCCGTCCGGGTCACTCTGGTCTCTCCGGGCGTGACCGAGTCCGAGCTGGCCGACGGGATCTCCGATCCTGCCGCGAGGGAGGCGATGAGGGCCTATCGCGCCGTGGCGCTGCCGGCGTCCGCCATCGCCGGGGCCATTGCCCACGCCGTGGCACAGCCTGCCGGGGTCGACGTCAACGAGATCGTCGTGCGTCCTGCTGCGAGTGCGCAGTGAGTGCCGGGGCGGCGTACGAGGACCTGCTGCTTCGACTGCGGGTCCTGGAGGACAAGGAAGCGCTGCGAACGCTCATGATCCGTGGTTGGCGGGCGCTGGACCGCAAGGACTGGCGGACCTGGATCGAGTGCTGGGCCGAGGACGGGGTGCTGGACTTCGGGCCGTGGGGAGAGATCCGGGGAAGGGAGTCGGTCCGGGCGAAGGTGGAGCAGGCGGAGGCGCACTTCCCGAGCATGCAGCACCACATCCTGAACATGGACTTCCAGGTGAAGGACGACCGTGCGACGGGCATCGGGTACATGTGGTTCGTCGCCGTGACCGGAAATGGGCAGACCTCTTCGCCCTATTCGATGGGCGGTCCGTACGACTGGGAGTTCCGCCGGGATCCCGAGGTCGGCTGGCTCCTGGTCCGCCAGCGGCTGGGCGTCTGGTGGACGGACGGGGAGGAGGCGCCGCAGGGCCTCGGCTAGGGGGTGTCCGCAAAGTCCCGTCTGCCCGGCGGGGCCCGGCACGCATTGCCACCGGCGTCGGCTGCTCGGCGGGGTGGCCGGTTCCAGTACCATGCACCCCAATAATTGAACGTGCTCAATTCATGGGGGCTTCGGTGGGGGAAGAAACGACGGGCCGCCGGCTCGCCGTCGTGCAGTGGGCGGCGCTCGCGGTCGAGGCCGCGGGACTGTTGGGGACGCTGGCTCTGGCGGACACCACCGTGCTGGTGCCGGAATACGGGGGCACTCTCGTCCTGATGTGCGCAATGTTCCTCGCCATGATCCTGGCGGTCCTGCCGATCGTGGTCGTGGTGCTGGCGCTGCGCAACCCGCGGAACACCACCGCCGTCTGGCGGGCAGCCGCCTCGTGGATCCTCGCGCTCGCGCTCCTCGTCGTGCTGGTCAGGGCGGGCGTGGGGCCCTGGGCCGTCTGGTGCGCCGTCGCGATGGCCGCCTCGTGCGCGGCCACTGTCCTGTGCACCGGCAGCCCGGCGGGGCTGTCGGTCCAGCCGTCCCGCGCCGCAGCCGCAATCGCCGTCGTCGCACTGGTGGTGTCGGTCTGCGGCTCCTGCTCCGGGCCGTACACGGACTATCCGGGAGTGTGGACCGCCTCGAAGGACGCCGCGTCCCTGACCCTGACCGGGCAGGCGGAGTCCGGGCAGGGCGGCCAGTACACCCTGCGGGTCGGGACGTGCACGGAACAGGGCAGTTGGGTCTTCGGCCACCCGCAGATGTCGACTTCGGTCCAGATGTGGCTACATCGTGAGGACGCGCTCGCGTGCACCCCGGGCGGACCGAAGACCCGGGTGCGCATCGTCGGCGGCAACCGGACGGCTCCGGTCATCGCGCTTCCAGGGCTGCGTCTGACGAAACATTGAGCGGAGGTCACTGGCCGTCCGCCGGATGGACCACCTCGACGCCCTGGTCGCGCAGTACTTCGACCGCGGGGGAGTCCGCGGGGGCGTCCGTGACGACGAGGGCGATCTCCTCCATGGAGCAGATGCGGCCCAGCGCCACGCGGCCGATCTTGTCGGCGGTCGCGACGAGGATCACGCGCTGTGCCGCGGCGACCGCCGCCCGCTTCACCTGGACGTCGTCGAGGTTGTAGGCGGTGGCGCCCTGGACGGGATCGACCCCGCAGCAGCCCAGGACGAACGTGTCGAAGCACAGGTCCTTGAAGGTCTGCACCGGTGCGTGGCCGTGGAAGGACAACTCCTCGGGGCGCACCTGGCCGCCGGGCAGCACCAGTTGGATGCCCGGGTGCGCGGACAGGGCGAAGGCCGCGTGCAGGGAGAGGGGTGCCACGGTGAACTGGCGGTCCGCCATGGCCTTGGCGATGGCGACAGCTGTCGTGCCCGTGTCCAGCGCCACGGTCTCGCCGTCGGTGAGCAGTCCGACCACGGCCCGTGCGAGCCGCTCCTTGGCCGCCGCCGCGGACATGGCCCGGATCGCGTACGGGGGCTCGACGCCGCCGGGCAGGCTGCTCACCGCGCCGCCGCGCACCCGGCGCAGCGCTCCCCGGGACTCCAGTACCTCGAGGTCCCGGCGGATGGTCATCTCGGACGCCCCGGTGGCCTGGGCCAGCTCGGCCACCGTCGCGCGGTTCTGCTGCATCAGCAGTCCCACGACGAACTTGTGCCTCTCCATCACGTTCATGTGTCTGCTTTTAGCACAGATGGGGTCGGCGGGAAGCCCTGCCGAGCGTTTCGCACATCGATGCTGTTGATATGAACATCCAGCATGTTTAGAGTGAGTGAAGCGGTGTGAGTTTGCACCTGTTCTGAACGCTCATCGCGTTCGTTCAACCGTGATGGATGAGGAGAGCCGTGACCGCCACCACTGGGGCCGAACAACTGCCGGAAAGGGGGGAGCCCCTCCTCACCACCGTCGCGATCATCGCCTCGTGCCTGGCGTTCGTGGTGATCGGCGCACTCCAGGCGCTCTACGGTCCGGCGATCCCGGCCCTGCGGGACCAGTACGGCATCGGTCCGGCCGTGGCCGGGCTGAGCCTCAGCGCGCACTTCGCCGGCGCCCTCCTCGGCGTGCTGATCTACCACCTCCTGCGGGGCCACCTGAACAACCGGGTGCTGCTCGGCGGTTCCTACGTGCTCATGGCCGCCGGCGCGGCCCTCTTCGCCCTCTCCCCGACCTGGGCCCTCGCCCTCACCGGCACGTTCGTCATCGGCCTGGGCTTCGGCGGCATCGACTACGGCCTCAACCGGCTCTTCGCCGTCGGGTTCGGCCACCGCAGCACCGCCATGCTCAACCTGCTGAACGGGCACTTCGGCATCGGCGCGATCGCCGGCCCCGCCCTGATCGGCCGGTTCGGGGCCGACAGCTACCCGGAGATCTTCGTCGGCACCGGCCTCGTCAGCCTGCTGATCCTCTTCACCCTCGGCGGGGTGGCCGCCCGGGAGCCCGCCCCCGCCCCCGCGGAGGGCGCCCCGGCGGCCGGAGCCCGCGCCCGGGTGCTTCCGGTCATCGCGGGGTTCATCGGGATCTACGTCCTGCACGTCGCCATCGAGACCGGCGTCGGCGGCTGGGAGCCCACCCACCTCGAAGCCGTCGGATACGGCGCCGCCACCGCCGCGACGGCCACCTCCGCCTACTGGGCCGCCATGACCATCGGCCGGTTCCTCGCCGTGCCGATCAGCCTGCGCCGGTCCGCCCCGTCGATCCTCCTCGTCTGCTGCGTCGGCATGGCCGGCTTCCTCCTCCTGGCGACGGTCCCGGCCCTCGCCCCGTACGCGTACTTCGGCGTCGGCCTGATGATCGCGCCGATCTTCCCGACCTGCCTGCCCTGGCTGAACCGCGCCGTGCCCGCGGTGGCCGCCGCCGGCGCCTACGTGATCGCCGCCTCGATGATCGGCGGAGTCGCCTTCCCACCCCTGCTGGGTGCCGTCATCGACACGATGGAGGTGAGGACGGTGCCGCTCCTGCTGTTCCTGCTCGCCGTCGGCTGCGGCGCGCTGAGCCTGTGGCTGACCCGCAAGGCCCCCGACCCCGGCGGCGTGCCCGGCCCGCGCGACTCCGGGCGTACAGACTCCGTCACCGCACCCCGAGCCCGCAGAACGTGAGGAACCGAAAGATGAAAGCCGTCCTCTTCGACATGTTCGGTGTCATCGCGCGAGTTCAATCGCCCGAGTCCATGGCCCTCCTGGAACGCACCGCCGGCGGCGACCCCGACCGCTTCTGGGCGGCGTACTGGTCGCTGCGGCCGCCCTACGACCGCGGCGAGGTCACGGGGTCCGGCTACTGGCAGGCGGTCTGCGCGCAACTGGGCATCCCGCTCGACGGGCGGCTGACCGAGGAGCTGACCGCCGCCGACCTCGCCGGCTGGAGCGAGATCGACCAGCGCATGGTGGACCTGCTGGGCCTCCTGGCCGACAGGGGAATCGTGCTCGGCCTCCTCTCCAACATCCCCGAGGACCTGGCCGTCCGCTACGAGGCCACCCATCCCTGGCTGGAACGGTTCGCCGTCCGCGGACTGTCCTGCCGGATCGGCAGCGCCAAGCCCGAGCCCGCCGCCTACGAGTGGTGCATCCGCGGGCTCGGACTGCCGCCCGAGGAGATCCTGTTCGTCGACGACCGGGCCGAGAACGTGCACGCCGCACGCCGACTGGGCCTCCAGGGGCACGTGTTCACCTCGCCCGCAGGGTTGTGGGACGCGCTGGAGACGGCGTTGACGTGACGGCGCGCGGGCACCCTCCCCGGCCGAGAGGCACCCCCTCCTGCCGAGGCGCACCCTTCGGGGGTGGACCGTCAGCGCAGTTGGCGGCGGACCAGGCCGTGGAAGAGGCCGGCCGGGTCGGCGAGCAGTTCGGCCGGGGGGCCCTGCTGGACGATCCGCCCGTCCGCCATGGCGATCACGCGGTCGGCGTCCATGACCGTGGAAAGACGGTGGGCGATCACGAGGCGCGTGGCCCGCAGGGCGCGGGTGGATTCGATGACCACCCGCTGGGTCTCGTTGTCCAGCGCGCTGGTGGCCTCGTCGAAGAACAGGACGCGCGGCTTGCGGATGAGGGCCTGGGCGATCATCAGCCGCTGGCGCTGGCCACCCGAGACGGTGCTGCCGCCGTCGGACAGGATGGTGTGCATGCCCATCGGCATGGCCTTGATGTCCTGCGCCAGGCCCGCCATCGCGGCGGCCTCCCACACCTCCTCGAGCGAGAACGTCCCGGCGCCGCGGATGCAGTCGAGGATCGATCCGGTGAGGGGCTGGGCGTTCTGCAGGACGACGCCGCACTGGCGGCGCACGGCCGCCCGGTCGAGCGCCGCCAGGTCCTGGCCGTCGTACAGCACGCTGCCCGAGAGGGGCTTGTCGAAGCCGATGAGCAGCCGCAGCAGCGTCGACTTGCCGCAGCCGCTGGCCCCGACGATCGCGACGAACTCGCCCTGCCCGACCCGGAGGCTGACGTCGTCGAGCACGAGCGGGCCGTCGTCGGCATAGCGGTAGGACAGGTTCTTCGCTTCGAGGGCGCCGGTCAGCTCGCCCGGCCGGGTACGGGAGCGGTCCACCTCGGGGGTCTCCCGCAGCACCGGCTCGATCTGCTCGAACATCGGCAGCACCGCGGCGGCCGAGACGAGCGCCCCGGTCAGCTGCGTGACCGACGAGAGCAGCATCGTCAGCGCGGTGCTGAAGGTGAGGAACTCACTGGCGGACATGCTGCCGCGTGCCGGTCCGGCCAGCAGCACGAACATCACCAGCGTGCACAGCGGCAGGTACACGGCCCCCAGGACCGTGATGACGTTCTGTATCCGGCCGATGCGCTGCTGGAGGTCGCGGGTACGGGCGAACTCCCGTGCCCAGGCGGCGTACGCGAAGCTCTCGGCCGCGGCGACGCGGAGCTTGGGCAGGCCGCGCAGGGTCTGGAAGGCCTGGTTGTTCAACCGGTGGCCGAGTCTGTTCAGCCGGCGCTCGTAACGCAGCTGCCACAGGCCCAGGCCCAGGAAGATCCCCGCGATGACGACCAGCATGGCCAGCGCCGCCATCGCCAGCGGCACACTGTGGACGAGCAGCAGCACGAGGTTCACCACGCCGACCGCGCCCGCCTGCACGCAGACCGGGCCGATGCCGGACAGCACGCGGCGGATGGCGCTGATACCCATCGCCGCGCCGGCCAGTTCGCCGGTGGAGCGGCCCGCGAAGAACTTCGCCGGCAGCCGCAGCAGCCGGTCCCAGACCGCCGGCTGCACGGTGGCCTCGATGCGGCCCTCCATGCGCAGGAGGGCGGTGTTCTGCAGCAGCATGAAGGCGGCCGAGACGATGCCGGTCGCGATCAGGGCCAGCCCGGTCTGCACGATGAGGCCGTTCTCCGCCTGCGGGACGTACCGGCCGAGGACCTGGCCGGTGGCGATCGGCACCAGCGCGCCCAGGACCACCGAGACCAGCCCGCCCAGCATCAGGCTGCGCAGCTCGGGGAAGGTGCCGCGCACGCTGAAGCGGAGCAGCGCCGGCAGGCCCACCGGCCCGTCCGGCAGGGGGCGGTACAGCATGACGGCGCGCGGTTCGAAGGCGGCCCCGTTGCTCTTCCCGACGCGCTCGCGCGTGCCGGTGGCGGGGTCGACCGCCTCGTAGCGGCCGCGCCGCCACAGCAGGGCGACCGGCGTGCCGTCCTGCTCGCGCCGGCCCACCAGCGGACCGCAGTTCTCCCGCCACCAGCGTCCGCCGAGCCCGACCACGCGGGTGCGGATCCGCGAGGCGAGCGCGATGCTCTCGACGGGATCGAGCTGCTCGGACGCGGTGCCGGTCCCGCCCGGTGGGGACAGGGTGATGCCGGCCGCGCCGGCGACGACGCGGCACGCGGCGAAGGTCGCGTCGACGCCCCCGCCCCGGTGGGGATCGCGGCCGGACCGGACGATGGACGCCAGCAGCGTCCGGTCCGCCTGGGTACGGGCTGCCCGGCCGGCCTCGATCCCGGCGGCCGTGCGGTCCTCGTGCGCACGCTCGAGCTGCTCGATCCAGCCGTCCAGGGCGTACAACAATCGGTACTGCTGGTCGACCATGCCCTGCCACATCGCCGCGTCGACGAGGAGGGTGCCCACCGCCTCCGCCTCGTACACGGCGCCGTACTGCACGGTGCCGGGGGTGATCCGCATCCACAGGATGTCGTCGTCGGCTCCGCCGTGACCGGTGGTGGCGACGGCGTCCAGCGGTGCCTGGTAGAGCACGCGCAGGCCGCGGCCGATGCCGCGCGCGAAGGCGTCCTCCAGCGGGCTCGGCCCTCCCGCGGAAGCGGCGCCGTACTGTCCTTCGCCGGCGTACCACGGCCCGCCGTGGAACTGGTCTGCGTACCCCGGGTACTCCGTGTGCTCCGGGCGGTACAGCTCCCGCAGTTCGATGCGGCGCAGCCGGCACCCCTGCAGGGGCCTTCCGACCAGGGTGTGATCGGGGCCCTCGGCCGGACCGAGCAGCAGGGTGCCCGGCTCCAGCCGGCCCAGGAAGTGCCAGTGCCCGGCCTGCGCGGCGTCCACGGCGAACAGGTCCAGCCCGCCCTGTACGACCAGCCACAGGACGAGCGGTCCTTCCAGGGACAGGCTGCGCAGGCCCGCGCAGTCGACGGGCGTACCCAGTGCACCCAGGGCCGCGACGACCGGGTCCGGGGCCCCGCCCGGCCCGTGCACGGTGGCGGCGGTCGTGGCGGCGGCAGTGGTGCCGTGCGGGTGTGTCACCTCAGTGCTCCTTGACCAGCGAGGCGTACGGGCCCTGCGCGGCGACCAGTTGTTCGTGCCGGCCGCGTTCCACGACCGTGCCCCGGTCGAGCACGACGATCTCGTCGCTGTCGCGCACGGTGCTCAGCCGGTGCGCGATGACCACACAGGCACAGCCGCGCCGGCGCAGGTTGTCGATGATGACCTGCTCGGTCACCGCGTCCAGGGCGCTGGTCACTTCGTCGAGCACCATGACGCTGGGGCGGCGCACCAGCGCCCTTGCGATCTCCAGGCGCTGGCGCTGGCCGCCGGAGAAGTTGCGGCCGTCCTGCTCGACGCGGCTGTGGATGCCGCCGGGGCGGCGGGCCACCACCTCGTGCACGGCGGCGTCCTCCAGGGCGGCGACGACGGCCTCGTCCGGGATGGAGGGGTCCCACAGCGTGACGTTGTCGCGGACGGTGCCCTCGAAGAGGAAGACGTCCTGGTCGACGAAGGAGACGGAAGCGGCCAGCGCGCCGCGCGGGATGTCCTCCAGTCGCATCCCGTCGATACGGATGGCCCCGGCCCAGGGGGTGTGCAGGCCGGAGATCAGCCGGGAGACGGTGGACTTGCCGCTCCCGGAGCCGCCGACGAGCGCGACCTGCTGCCCCGGTCCGACCGAGAGCGAGAAGTCCTTGAACAGCGGGGCGTCCAGCGGGCTGTAGCCGAAGGTGATGCCGTCCAGCTCCACATGCCCTTTGAGGCGTCGGGTGGAGGCGGCGGGCTCACGCCGTGCGTAGACCGGATCGACCGGAAAGTTCTCGACGTCCCTCAGCCGGGCGACGTCGGCCGCGAAGTCCTGGATCCGGCCGGCGACGCCGCCCAGTCGGGAGATCGGCGCGGTGAAGCTGGTCACCAGGGCCTGGAAGGCGACGAGCAGCCCCACGGTGAGGTGGCCCTCCACCGCCCGCAGGCCGCCGATGGTCAGGATCAGCGCGCTGTTGAACGCCGCGAGCGTGGGCGCGACGATCGCCAGCCACGCGCTGGGCACGCCCAGCTGCTGCTGCACGTCGAGGGTGACCGCGTGCTGTCCGGCCCAGCGGCGGAAGAAGCCGTTCTCGCCGCCCGTGGCCTTCATCGTCTCGATGAGCTGGAGCCCGCCGTACGACGTGTTGGTCAGCCGGGCGCTCTCGGCGCGCAGCTTCTGGGTACCGGTGGCCCTCAGCCGGATCGCGATCCGCAGGGCAGCGATGTTGAGCAGGGCCACCGCCACGCCGACGAGCGTGAGCTGTGGATCGTACGTCCACAGCAGCACCGCGTAGAGCACGACCACCACGGCGTCCACTCCCGCGGCGGTCAGGTCCCGGGCGAGGGTCTCGGCGACCGCGTCGTTGGACTGCAGGCGCTGGACCAGGTCGGCCGGGTTGCGCTGGGCGTAGAAGGTGACCGGAAGCCGGAGCAGGTGCCGGAAGAAGCGGGCACTGCCCAGGGTCGACGAGATGATGCGCCCGCGCAGCAGGTTGGCCTGCAGCAGCGCGGTGAGGGTCGCGGTGAGTACGAGCGCGACGGCCATCGAGGCGAACAGCACGCCCAGCAGGGACGTCTGCTCCCCGATGAGGAACATGTCGATGTACGTGCGGCTCAGGGCCGGCACCGACGCACCGACGGCGACCAGGAGGAGGCTGGCGAGCACGGCGGCGGCCATGGTGCCCGAAGTGCCCCGCAGGCGGGCCGGCATGGCGCCCAGGACGCCCGGCCGGCGGCCACCGCGGCAGAAGCCGTCACCGGGTTCGAAGGTGAGGACGACACCGGTGAAGCTGGTGTCGAACTCGTCCATGGGGACGAACCGGCGTCCCTTGCCGGGGTCGTTGACGTACACGCCCCTGCGGCCGAACCGCCGGGTCGTGCCCTCGTAGACGACGTAGTGGTTGAACTCCCAGAAGAGGACGGCCGGGGCGCTCACCTCGGCGAGCGCGGCCAGGTCCATCTGCATGCCCCTGGCCTTCAGCCCGTACCCGCGGGCGGCCTTGAGGAGGTTGCTCGCGCGGGATCCGTCGCGGGACACGCCGCAGGCGATGCGCAGTTCTTCGAGGGGGACGAAGCGGCCGTGGTGGCCGAGCACCATGGCCAGGGCGGCGGCGCCGCACTCCACCGCCTCCATCTGCAGCACGGTGGGGGTGCGTACGGGGCGCGGTGTCCGGCCCCTGGGCGCGGACGTGGGTGAGGATGCGGGTCTGCGGCGTGCGCCGCCCTTCGGCGCGGGGCGGTGGCGCCGGTGTCCGGCGGGCGGGAGGTGCGGTGCCTGCTGCGGCGCCCCGGTCTGCCGGGCGGTCACGGCAGCAGCCAGTCGACCGGACGCTGCGCGGCGAGGTGGACGGCGCCGGTGACCGGTGTCCTCGACTCGACGGCGTGCGGGGGCCCGTCCGCGGAGGACCACCGGTAGCCCGACGGGGTGGAGGAGGAGCGTTCGAGCCGTACGACCACGGCCACCGGGCTGCCGTGGCGGGAGAACTGTTCGGCGAGCCCGCTGTCGCCGAGGAACCCGCCGATCTGTGCCTGTGTCAGGGGTGCGCGGCCGACGGCCGTGACGCGCCCGCGCAGCATGCCGAACCGCTGCTGCGGGACGGACTGGACGCTCAGGTCGACCCGTGCGCCGACGGGTATCGCCGAGCCGTTGGCGCCCGGCACGTACAGCACGGCCACGAGCGGGTCCTCCGGATCCTTCACGCGTTCCACGGTGGCCACGTCCGCACCGGTGGCGATGACCGAACCCACCTCGGCCGCCAGCGTGGTCAGCCGACCGCCGGTCACCACGCGCACGGGCCGTTCCCCCTGCTCCGTACGGACGTTGAGCAGGGGCGCGCCGGCGGCCAGCAACTGGCCCTCCTCGGCGAGGACTCCGGTCACCTGTCCCGCGACCGGCGTCTGCAGCACGTAACTGCCCTCGGCGCGGGTGAGGATGCCGGGTGCGCTCAGCCGGGACGACACGGTGCCCGTGAGGGCCCAGTGGCTCGCGGCCGCCATGACGATGACCGTGACGGCCAGGACGAGCCGCCCCTGCGGGCGCGCAAAGCGTACGGGCAGGTCGAGTTCTTCGGGCGATTGCAGCTTGGAAAGGGCCTTTTGGCGAAACTGCACGGACGATTCCTTCAGCTGCATTCGTATCGGTCGGGCGCGGGGACAGCAGTGAACCCCGGAGCCGTGGGGGATGCTCCGGGGTTCACCGGGATATCCCGATCAGATACCGGCGCGACCGGCGTTCACCGAAACACCGGTGATGCCCGTGGCGAGGCCGGGGACGTGGGACACGATGCCCGTCGCCGCCTGGACGGTGTGGAGGGAGCCCACGACGCCCACGACGTTGGTGACATCGCTGGTCACGGCGCCGGCCAGGCCGCCGGACACGCTGATGATGCCGCCGGAGACGGCGTCCAGCTCGGTGTCGTCGATCTCACGGGTCTCGATGTCGTTACGCATGGCGCGCACCTTTCATTGGGGGGAGGAATTCATCGCCGCGATGGCGGCCGGACCGAAATCCCGGCCGGTGTGCCCGATTGCTGCGACGTGCACGATGAAAGCACGTGAACGAGGCGCCCACCCAATCTCGTTGACTGCCCATCACGGGCGGACGATCACCTCTGACGACGGACGTGCAGCTTGATTCACCGAATGGTGGCGACTTCTTCACGAGATCGAGTAACAGATACGGGCCGTGCCCTGCCGGCACGGAACCGAACGGGGCAAATCGCCACATGGTGGATGGGGCATACCCGTCATACCGAGGAGTGGGGGAGGCCGCCTGTCGAGATCGCGGACACGATGTGCAGGTTTCCGCAGGGCGCGTGGCGTGACCGGCCGATCACGCCCGGTGCGCGTACGGAAAGGGCCGGGTCGTCGGTTGACGACCCGGCCCTTTCGGTCGGCTGTGGTTCAGACGTACGGCTGCTGTGACGACGGGAGGCTACTGCCAGTCGTCGAAGGGCGGCGGATCCATCTCGTCCAGGTCGAACGGCGGCTCGTCGGGGTCCGGCGCCGAGGGCCGTGCCGCCGACGGGAACACCGGGCGGGCCGGAGCCGGAGCCGGCCCCGAGGGGACCGCGGTGAGGGACTCGGCCGGGGGCGCGGCGGCCGGGCCGGGAACGGCAGCGCCGCACTCCGCCAGGGCGTCGAGGACACCCTGGGCGTACTTGGCGAGCTTGGCCTCGCCGACGCCGCCGATGGTGCCCAGCTCCTCCGCCGTGGCGGGCAGCCGCGTCGCGATCTCCCGCAGCGTCGCGTCGTGGAAGACGACGTACGCGGGTACGCCCTGCTCCTTCGCGGTCCCGGCCCGCCAGGCGCGCAGGGCCAGGAAGACCGGCTCCGCCGCGGCCGGCAGGTCGACCGGCACCCGGGCGCCCTTCCCCGAGCGCGACCCGGACTCCTTGCGGGCGGGTCCGGCGGGCGCCTTCTCCTTCCGCATCGGGACGCTGCGGCGTCCTCCCAGCACCTCGCCGCTGTCCTCCGTCAGCACCAGCGTCCCGTAGTCGCCCTCGACCGCCAGCAGCCGCTGCGCCAGCAGCTGGCGCACGACGCCCCGCCACTCCGCCGTGCCCAGGTCCGACCCGACACCGAACACCGAGAGCGCGTCGTGGTCGAACTGGATGACCTTGGCCGTCTTCTTGCCCTGGAGGATGTCGATGATCTGCCCGGCGCCGAACTTCTGCCGCCGTTCCTTCGCCAGCCGCCACACGGTGGACAGCAGTTTCTGCGCGGCGACCGTCCCGTCCCAGGACTCCGCCGGCGTCAGACACGTGTCGCAGTTGCCGCAGGCCGTGCCCGACTGCCCGAAGTACTCCAGCAGCCGCACCCGGCGGCAGTCGACCGTCTCGCACAGCGCGAGCATGGCGTCCAGGTGCATGCCCAGGGAGCGGCGGTGCGCATCGTCGCCCTCGGAACCGTCGATGAGCTTGCGCTGCTGGACCACGTCCTGCAGGCCGTACGCCAGCCAGGCCGTCGCCGGCTCGCCGTCGCGGCCGGCGCGGCCCGTCTCCTGGTAGTAGCCCTCGACCGACTTCGGGAGGTCGAGGTGTGCCACGAAGCGCACGTCCGGCTTGTCGATGCCCATGCCGAAGGCGATCGTCGCCACGACCACGACCCCCTCCTCCCGCAGGAAGCGCGCCTGGTTCGCCGCGCGCGCCCGGGCGTCCATACCGGCGTGGTACGGCACGGCGTCGATGCCGTGCTCCACCAGGGAAGCGGCGGTCTTCTCCACCGAGGCACGGGAGAGGCAGTAGACGACTCCGGCGTCCCCGGCGTGCTCGGTCCGGATCAGCTCCAGCAGCTGCTTGAGCGGGTTGCTCTTCGCGACGATGCGGTACTGGATGTTCGGCCGGTCGAAGCTGGCGACGAAGTGCCGGGCCTCCTCCAGACCGAGCCTCGCCACGATCTCGGCGTGGGTGGCCTCGGTGGCCGTCGCGGTCAGCGCGATCCGCGGCACCTTCGGCCAGCGCTCGTGCAGCATGGACAGCGCGAGGTAGTCGGGCCGGAAGTCGTGACCCCACTGGGCGACGCAGTGCGCCTCGTCGATCGCGAAGACCGACACCTTGCCCCGGTCGAGCAGCCGCTGGGCGCTCTCGGTGCGCAGCCGCTCGGGGGCCAGGTACAGCAGGTCCAGCTCGTCGGCGAGGAAGGCCTGCTCGACGGCCTGCCGCTCGTACGGGTCCTGCGTCGAGTTGAGGAATCCGGCCCGCACCCCGAGTGCGGTCAGCGCGTTCACCTGGTCCTGCATCAGGGCGATGAGCGGCGAGATCACGACGCCCGTGCCCTCCCTGACGAGCGCCGGGATCTGGTAGCAGAGCGACTTGCCGCCGCCGGTCGGCATCAGCACGAGGGCGTCGCCGCCGCCCGTGACCTGCTCGATGATCTCCTGCTGCTCACCGCGGAAGGAGCTGTATCCGAACACGCGGTGCAGTACCTGCAGAGCGTCGGAGGTATCGGGGGAAGTGTCCGGAAGGGCCATCCGAGAAGCCTAACGGCACCCGCCGACACCCCGGCTCCGGTCGCCGGAACCCGGAAGCCGGGAACCGCCGGAACCCGGGCGGTGGTCAGGCGGGAGGCAGGCTCTGCTCGGACCAGACGGTCTTGCCCTCCCCGGTGTAGCGGCTGCCCCAGCGGTGCGAGAGCTGGGCGACGATGTACAGGCCGCGACCGCCTTCCTCGGAGCTCCTCGCACGCCGCATCCTCGGCTGCGTGTTGCTTGAGTCCGAGACTTCGCACGTCAGGGTGTCCGCCCGGATCAGGCGGAGCCGGACCGATCCACCGGCATGGCGGATGGCGTTGGTGACCAGCTCACTGACGATGAGCTCCGTGCTGAAGGCGAGCTCGTCCAGGTCCCAGGCGGTCAGCTGGTCCAGGACGAGATGGCGCGCGTCACCGACGCGCGCCGGGTCGGTGTCGAGCTGCCAGGTCGCGATGGAGCCGGCTTCCACCGCCCGGGTACGGGCCAGCAGGAGGGTGACGTCGTCCTTCAGCCTGCCCGGCGGCAGCCCTTGCACGATGTCGTGCCGGGCCCGGCGCAGCGGCCGGCCCAGCACGTCCGCGCGCAGCAGCCGGTCCGCCAGGTCGCTCATGCCCTGGTCGATGTCCCCCTCTCCGCGTTCGATCAGGCCGTCGGTGTACAGGGCGAGGACGCTGCCCGGCGGCAGTTCGCGTTCGACCGGCTCGAAGGGCCAGCCGCCGACGCCCAGGGGCGGTCCGGGACTGAGTTCGACGTATTCCACGGTTCCGTCCGGGCCGACCACGGCCGGAGGCGGGTGTCCGGCGCTGGCCATGACGCACGTCCGGGCGATCGGGTCGTAGACGGCGTACAGGCAGGTGGCCCCGACCGGTCCGCCGGGCATCGGGGTGCCCGCGTCGCCGTCGTCCGGGTCGTCGCGCTCGGCCTCGGCGGCGACCTGCAGGACCATGTCGTCCACGTGCGCCAGCACTTCCTCGGGTTCCAGTTCCAGGTCCGCCATCGCGCGTACGGCGCTGCGCAGGCGTCCCATCATGGCCGTGGCGTGCAGTCCGTGACCTGCGACGTCCCCGACCACCAGGGCGACACGGGCCGATGACAGGGGGATGACGTCGAACCAGTCGCCGCCCACTCCGCTGTCCGCGTCGGCGGGCAGGTAGAGGCAGGCGGCCTCCAGCGCGGGCGTGTCCGAGGTGGCCGGCGGCAGGAGGCTGCGCTGCAGGCCCACGGCGGTGCGGCGTTCCTTGGTGTACCGCCGCGCGTTGTCCACGGCGAGGGCCGCACGGGCGGCGATCTCCTCCAGAAGCGCCAGGTCGTCCTCCTCCGGCGCAGGAGCGTCCCCCGTGCGCCAGAGCGTGAGCCTGCCGAACCTGATGCCCCGCGCGCACAGCGGCGCAGTCATCGCCGAATGCGCACCCGGGACGGCCGTGGCCCACTCCGGGACCGCGTCGTTCCCGGGTTCCGTTTCCGTGCGCCGCGCTCTGAGGCCGGTGATCAGCTCGCCCCGGCACTCCCGCGTCCCGGGCGGGACCGGTGCGGGCACGTCCGCTCCGGTCGCGGGCGGGTGGGGAACGGCCGCGGCGAGCGGAGCCGTGCACTGGGCCGTCCCCGTACGGAGCACGTCCGGCTCCCCTCCGGCGACGGCCATCCGGATCAGGGGCAGTGCGAGATGCCCGTCGGCGGGTGGTTCACCGCCGGTCAGAACGGTCTCCGCGAGATCCACCGCGGCGTGATCGCCGAACGCGGGCGCCAGGACCGCGACCAGGTCCTCCACGGTGCGCAGCACGGACAGCGAACCACCGAGCGCTCCGGTCGCGCGGTACAGCAGGTCCAGGCGCCCGCGCGACCGCTCGTGGTCGGTGACGTCGGTGAACACCGTCGCCACACCCATCGGATGTCCGTCGGGTTCCTGCAGCCGGAACGCCTGGACGGTCACGACCCGGCCGCTCCTCGGGTCGTCCAGGGTGCGCACGGTCGTGTTGAAGCCGGTCAGGGGGATCCCGCTGTGCAGGACCTCCCGCAGCCGGTCGTCGATGGCCCGCGCGTCCTGCGCCCACAGGAAGTCGGCGAGGCGCCGGCCCGACAGTTCTACGGGCACCCCGGTGTACGGCAACAGGTGCGAGTTCGTCCGCAGCAGGCGCAGGTCCGCGTCGAAGACGGCCAGGCCCACGCGGCCCTGCAGGAACAGTTCCTGCGTGAAGGCGTGGTCCTGCCGCCATCGGGCGACCAGCTCCAGGGGTGCGCCGAGTACGAGGCAGTGGGCCGCGGCCCCGCCGTCGTTCAGCGGGATGACGCGGAAGCCGATCTCCAGCTCGCGGCCCGAGCCGTGCCGCAGTGCGGCACGGCCCTCCCAGTCCTCCTGCCGCCCCTGACCGCCCTGGGCCAGAACCGCTTCCCAGCCGCCCGCGTCGGCCAGCAGGTCCCGGGCCGGCCGGCCGCACACGTCGGCGGACCGGCGCTCCAGGAGGGCCTCGGCGGCCGCGGTCCAGGCGACGACCGTCCCGGCAGCATCCAGCAGTGCCGCGGCCGTGTTCGTGACAGCGAAGGGATAGTCCTGGTTGCTCTCGGTGGCGCGCATGCGTGCCCATCTCGTCCGCCGGTCCCGCTGTCCTCATGCTGGTCGATGTCCGCAGTGAGAGCCAGCGGGCGTTGCGCCATCCGGTCCCGCTCCGGGCGCCGGCAGTGATCGGCGGGGCGCTGCCCGGACGGCGCGGGCCCGGTGGGATCCGAAGGAGACGGCCTACGGACAGCTGATGCGGGTGTCGCCCGGGTCGGTCGTGCAGGTGTCGGTGCCGAGGCCGCCGTTCGCGGTGTCGTTGCCGCCGACACCGCCCGCCGCGACGATCCTGCCGTCGGCCTGCACGGCCACGTCGGAGCCCTGGTCGGCGCCACCGCCCCCGAAGTCGGTGACCGCCTTTCCGTCGCCGTCGAAGGTCGTGTCCAGGCTGCCGTCCGGGTTGTACCGGACCACCGTGAACCAGGCGATGCCGCCTTCGAGGTTCTCGCTGGTGCCGGCGACGACGATCTTGCCGTCGGCCTGCAGGGCGACGCCCTTGGCCGTGTCGGAGCCTCCGGCGATGTCGGTGGACACCCTTCCGCCGTCGCCGAACGTGGTGTCCGGGCTGCCGTCCGCGTTGTAACGCACCGCCGCGAAGTTGCCGGCGGAGTCGGCCGCGTCACCGCCGACGGCGACGGTCCTGCCGTCGGGCTGCGCCACCATGTCGGCGGCGGCTTCGGAGTCGCCGAGGTCGGTGGTCACGATCCCGTCGCCGCCTCCGAACGAGGGATCCAGATCGCCCGGCGCGGCCAGTGCCGCTCCGGGCAGGGCCACGGCGACCGCCAGCCCCAGGGCCACCACGATGCCGATCCGGTCGGCGCGGCGCCGGCGGCCGGCCCGCGCGACCCGTCCCCGAACCCTGCGCGCACCCCACGCGAATGTCGACATGCAGACCCCTCTGCCGCTGCTCGCCCTGCCTCCGGTCACCCCTCGTGACGGGCCACAGCTTCCGGCCACCGCAGCAGCGGGCCCCCGGCGGCTCGCCGGAGGTGCGCCGCCGGAGAGGGTGGTTCCACCCGACCGCCGTACAAGACGCGCAACACACCGCGATCACGAACAGCCCGAAGCTGTCCGCTTCTTCCGGGGCTGTGACGGCTGGCGTGTCATCAAGGAAACCAGGCGACTCACCCGGGGGGCGAGTCTGTGTAGCGGGTGGCGATCGCGGCGGCGCGGCGACGCAGGGACGTGCGCAACGACTGCGGGGCCAGGGCTTCCGCGTCCGTATTGAGCTGCCACAGCGCCCATTCGGCGTGCCGGGAGTCCTGGAAGGTCACCTCCAGCCGCAACCAGCCGTCTGCGTCGGGCTCTTCCGCGCGGACGGCAAGCGCGGTGTCCAGCAACTCCTCGCGCCGCGCCGGGTTCACCCGTACCGGCACGGTGATGTGGTCGCCGCCGGAGAGGAACTGCGCGGAGCGGTCCTGCCAGATCCGGTCCAGATCGACCCGGTTCGGCCGCTCCGCCGCTTCGGGGAGTTCCTCGGCGGCCAGCACCCGCGACAGCCGGTAGGTGCGGTCCGCACCGGATCTCGTGGCCAGCAAGTAGCCCTTGTCGCGCACGGTGACCAGGCCGATGGGGTCCACCGTGCGCCACTGCGGTGCCCGGTCCGCGGCCGCGTAGTGGATGCGCAGCTTGTGCCCCGAGAGCACCGCGCGCCTGACCACGATCATCGTGCTGCCGGACACCTCCTCGAGGACCGCCCGGCGGGAGAGCAGGTCGGTCTCGGGGTCGACGAGAAAGCGCTGGGCCGCGTCGCTCGCAGAGGTCCGGTGGCCTTCGGGCAGCGCGTCGACGACCTTCCGCATGGCCGAGGCGAGGGCCGAGCCGAGGCCGAACACCTGCTCGCCGCGCCCCGATCCGGCGGTGAGCAGGGCGAGGGCCTCGTCGTGGTTCAGTCCGATGAGCTCGGTCTCGAAACCGGGCAGCAGCGCGAAACCGCCGTGCCGGCCGCGTTCGGCGTATACCGGGACGCCGGCCGCGGACAACGCCTCGATGTCGCGCAGCACGGTGCGGGTGGACACCTCCAGCTCGCGGGCGAGCGTGTCCGCTGTGAGCCGACCGCGCCGACGCAGCAACAGCACCAGTGAGATCAGCCGGTCGGCGCGCATACGAGAACGTTATCGGAATACATGACAGGAGGTGTCGTGATGTGTTGGGAGGCTCGTTGACACGACGTCGGAGCCGGCAACTGCCGAGCCCATGGGCGTACGTACTCCCGATGAATCGAATGGAGCTGAAGTGGCAGTGGAACGCACGGCGGTCAACCCGGTGACGTGGTCGGTGGAGATGGGATTCAACCAGGGTGAGGTCGTCTCGGGGCAGACACGGACCCTGTACATCTCGGGGCAGACCGCGATGAGCGGCGACGGCAAGCCCCAGCACGAAGGCGACATGGCGGCGCAGTTGGCGCTGAGCACGGACAATCTGGAGGCCGTGCTCGCCGAGGCCGGCATGTCTCTGGCGAACCTGGTCCGGCTCAACGTCTACACCACCGACGTCGACCTGCTCTTCCAGCACTACGGCGTACTGGCGTCGCGGTTGGGCGCCGCCGCGGTGGCGCCGACCACCACGATGCTCGGGGTGACGCGGCTCGCGATCCCCGGCCAGCTGGTCGAACTCGAGGGGACCGCCGTCGCGTGACGCGGCCTCGCCGCCCGTGCCGCTGATGCCGAGGTCCGTCCGTCGGGGCCGCGTCAGGAGCCGGACGGCGGACCGGCGGCACGCGGGCTCGTGGGCTCGTGGGCGGTGAACTGAACACCGCCCGGGTCGAGCGCACGGTCCCACCGCAGGCGTACGGACCGCTGCGACCGGGTGCCGGTCGGCTGTCGCGCAACCCATGAGCCGTCCGGCTCCGGTGCGGGGATACCGGGGCCGGGCGGCTCGCGTGCTGCGGTTGCCCTGCCCTGCCCTGCCCTGCCCGGCCCGTGGATCCGCGACCGGTCCGGCCGCTTTTACGCCGCTTCCACCCACGCGCGCGTTCTGGCCGCGCGGCGCAGCTCCACCAGGTCGGCGTAGGAGTGGCCGGGCTGCACCCAGTAGGGGTGGGCGTAGAGCTTTCGGAGATCCTCCAGCAGCTGGTGTCGCAGATGCGTGGTGCGGCCGTCGGGGGAGTGGGCGAGAGCGGCGTAGGTCTGGATCACCCGGACCTGGGTGCGGAGGAGATCGTCGGGGAAAACTGTTCGCGCCATGACTCGATTAGGCCACTTGTTCGATTTCCCGTGCAAGCCGGTACCCGCCTCGGCGCGTCCGTACGTTCGTGCGACCCTCTGACCTGGTGCGGACCGTTCCCGAGCCCGTCGCCGGGCCTTTCCGGGCCCGTCTAGGCTTCCGCCCATGGACATGGCGGAGCGGTGGGAAGCGCACGAAGGGCTGCGGGGGCGGGCCCCCGTCTGGCATCCCGTCGGGGTGGTGGTCCGGACCGACGGGCCGGTCGTGCGCCGGCACTACGGGACGCACGGCACGGCCGAGCACGCCCCCCTCGCGCCCGGGACGGACATCGCCGGACTGGTGCGCCGCCAGCAGGAGGCCTTCGCGGAGCGCGGTGAGCCGGTGGAGTGGAAGGTCTACGGGCACGATTCCCCGGACCTGGGTCCGGCGCTGACGGCGGCCGGGTTCACCGCGGGCCGGGAGCGTTCCGTGCTGATCGCCGGCCCCCTGCGCGCCGAGGACGACCACGGCACCCTGCCGTCCGAGGCACCCGACCGCGCGACGGAGCCGCCCCGGCAGGGCGTGCACAACCTGTACGCCGTACGGGACCAGGCCGAGCGGGCGTGGCAGGTCGCCGTCGGGTCCCCGGGCCCCCACGCGATGCCCTACGCGGAGATGATCGCGGACGGCGCCTCGGACGACGGGGACGTGTTCATCGAGGTCCTGCTGGAGGACGGCCTCGCCGTCGCCGTCGCCTGGATGCACGCCGAAGAAGGCCGCCCCTTCGCCGTCGTGGGCGGTCTGACCCGCGACGACGCGGATTTCGTCAGGGCCTGCACCGACGGATGGCGCAGGCGCTGGCGGGGCACGGCGCTCCTCGCCGAGGCTGACGGGCCCCTTCGTGCACGGCTCCTCGAGACCGGCTTCACCGAGGCCACCACGGTCCGCTCCCACCACTGGTGCCCGCCGGGCACCCCCGAGGCCACCCGCCCCGCACAGTTCCTCGACTGGCTCCACGACGACGGCCCGCTGTGGGACCGGTTCTACGCGGACTTCGACTTCAAGCCCAGCACGACCCACGGGCCCGCGATCACGTACCCCTCACCCTCGGCCGTCTGGAACCTGCACTCCCACCACCGGCTCGTCCCGGACCTCCCGGCCGAGCTCGACGCGATCGTCCGCCGCGGACTGCTCGCCGCCACCGAGCCCGGCGAGTTCGTGTACTGGCTGGACTGGCAGCACAACGGCTACCGCTACGACCCCCGCCGCATCGACCTCCCCGGACGGCCGCCCCGGCCCGGTGAGGGCACCTGGCCCAACGGCGACTACTACCTCCAGCTCACCGACGACCTGCGCCTGGGTACCTTCGGACACCCCTGGGAGCAGACCCTCACCGTCTGGGGACCGAGGCTGCTCGCCGCAGTGGAGGCGGAGCTGACCGACCTCCTCGGGGAACCGGTCGGGCGCCGCGCCTGAGGGCGGCCTGCAGGCGCGACCCGACGTCACCCGGTCCACTGGCTAGACGTTCGGACCCGGCTTCCACTCCCGGGCGAGCAGTCCGAGCAGTACGTCGTCGAGGAACCGGCCCATCACCCAGGCCGAGGAGCGCAGCACGCCCTCGCGGACGAAGCCGTTGCGCTCAGCCGCGCGCAGCATCGCGGCGTTGTCCGACAGCGTCTCGATCGCCAGCCGTTGCAGGCCGCGCACGGTGAAGCCGTAGTGGCACAGGGCCGCGACCACGTCGGTGCCGTAGCCCTTGCCGCGACAGGACGGTCGCAGCCCCAGTCCGATGTGGGCGGACCGGTTGTGGTTGTCGATGCCCCACAGGGTCGCGGTGCCGACCAGTGTGCCGCCCTCCAGCTCCACCACGGAGAACGAGACGTGCCCCTGCTCCTTGTCGTCCACCACGAGCCGCGATTCCTTCGAGCCGGGCGTGACCGGTCGCCACGGCCGGAGTTCGGACCGCGAGTAGTTGGCGACGTCGTCGTAGAGCTCGGTCTGCAGGATCGGGATGTCTTCCTCGTGCCGGGCCCTGAGCCCGACCTTGCTGCCTCTTAGCATGCGAGGTTCCTACCGGGCCGGGCTGAGCGGCGGCAAACCAATTAGCGGTCGTCGCAGGGCGGCGGAGCGGTCCCCGGTTCGGTGGTCGCGGCACACCTCTCACCCCGCATTGACGACTCCGAACGGTATGTGAACGCTGGGGGTGGCCGGCGCGGTGCCGTTCAGGTGGGAGACCTGGTCGTCGAAGAAGATGTGCGGATCCAGTGCACGCATCACGGCAGCCTTGTCGATGCCGCCGAGGAAGAAGGCGTCGTCGACCCGCAGGCCCCACTGGTTGAGGCTCAGCACGGCACGCTCATGCGAGGGGGCGTCCCTCGCCGTGACCAGGGACACCCGCAGACGGGGCCGGTACCCGGAATTCCTGCGGCGTTCCTCCTCCTCGCGGCGCTGGATGCGGTTGATGCCGGCGAGGAACTCGCTCAGCGGTCCCGGATCGTGAGGGGTGGTCGCATGGCGGACCTCGTGCGCCCGGAACTCGTCCAGGCCGGCGCTCTGGAAGATCCGCTCGGCGGAGTCGTCCGCCACCACTCCGTCGAAGTCGAAGGCGATGCGGAGTTCGGGGTCGGCCTCGTCGTCGACCCGCGCCGTCTCGAGCACGTGTCCCGCCGGCAACCCGGCTGCCACCGCCTCGCGGACGTCCGCCTCGTTGGCCGACAGGAACAACGACATGTTCAGCGCCGGCATGAACCGGTGGGGCGAACGGCCCTGCCGGAAGACGGCCCGGCTGATGGGCAGGCCGTGCGCTGTGATCGAACGCATCACCCGCAGGCCGGTGTCCGGGTTGTTCCGCGACAGGATGATGACCTCGACCAACGGATCGGACGGATCCGCGAGGTCGTTCAGCGACAGCAGGCGCCGGACGAAGGGGAAGGCCACCCCCTTGGCCAAGGCATCGTCCACATGGGCCTCTTGGTGGTTCCGGTAGGCGTCCTCCCCCCGCTCCCGGAAGACCGCGTCGCAGTCGGTGAGATCGAACAGGGCGCTGGAGGCGATCCCCACCACCAGGCGACCCGACAGGTCGTACTTCATGACGCCCCCCGCCGACGTGCGTGCACCACTGGATGCGATTCTTCCCTGGCCGTTGGCGCCGCAAGCCGGACGGGAGGCGGCGGAGGGCGTGGCCGCCAGGAGGGCCAAACCGCGCGGTCGTCCCTCCTAGAGGGGCGGGCCGGCTTCCGCAACCGGCTGGAGTTCCCGTTCTGCGACCGCCCGGAACGGGTTCGCCGGGCGGCCGGTGAGGCGCCGGACGGTGTCGGTGGTGCGGTCCTCGGCTCCCTCGGCGATGGCGCGGTCCATGGAGGCCAGCATGGCGGCGAACTCCGGCGGTATCACCGCGGCCAGACGGTCGCACATCTCCTCGTGGGTCAGGTGGTGGTGCACCACGGCGCGGCCGGTGACCCGGGTGACGATCGCGGCGACGTCGTCGTGGCTGAGTGCCTCCGGCCCGGTCAGCACCAGGTCCGTGTTGGGTGCCCGGTCGTCCGTCAGGGCGTGTACGGCGACGGCGGCGATGTCGTCGGCGTCGACGAATCCCACCCGGCCGGTCCCGGCCGCCGTCCGGATGGCCCCTTCGGTACGGATGCTGTCGGCGTGCGCGTGCGTACCGGTGAAGTTCTGCATGAACCAGGACGGCCGCAGGACCGCCCACTGGTCGAACAGGCCGGGCAGGGCCCGGTGCACCACCCCCACCGCCGGGCCGCCCTCGGGAATGGCGGAGGAGCTGAGGAGCACGGCGCGACGTACGCCGGCGGCACGGGCCTGCCGGAGGAAGGGCAGCATGACCGCGGAGGGGTCCGGGTCGCCGATCGGCGGGACCAGGTAGACGCGGTCGACTCCGTCGAGAGCAGCGCCGAAGGTGGTGGGGTCGTACCAGTCGAAGCGCACCGGTTCCGCACCGTGGAGCGGGGTGGCCCGGCGGCCGGCGGCCCTGACGCGGTGGCCGGCGGCGATCAGCTGTGCGGTGGTCCGGCTGCCGGTGGTGCCGGTGGCGCCGATGACCAGGACGGTTCCGGTGAGGGTCATCGGGCGCCGCTCCCCGCGAAGTCCATCCCGGGCGCCTGGACGGCGAGGGGGTTCCAGTAGTCACGGTAGGAGGTGAAGCGTCCGTCCTGGACGGTCACGACGGCGATGTAGGTCATGTCGAAAGGGCTGCCCGTCGCGACCAGGCGGCCCACTCCGCGCATCTCGACCACGATGGTTCCCGGGTCGGTGCTCTCGTGGATCCGCACGTCGGGGAAGTCGTGCAGGTCGATGTGGTCGGGGTAGTCGCGCATGTAGGCGGCGACGGCCTGCCGTCCCGCCAGTCGTCGTGGCCAACCCGGGGGAGCGAAGGGGAATTCCATCACGCCGTCATCGGCCCACAGGCCGACCCAGCCGGGTATGTCCTTGGCCAGGAGCAGGCGCAGGCTGTGGCGGTACAGCTCCGCCGGTGAGGTGGTTGCGGGCATGAGGCACTCCGTCCCGTACGATACGGACCAGCGGTCCGTTTCTTCCGTCGTGAACGATACGGACCGCCGGTCCGTATCGCAACCGGAGGATTCCGATGCCCGAACGCAGCCCCCGCAAGGACGCGACCCGCAACCGGGCGGCCGTCTTCGCTGCCGCCGACGCCCTCTTCGCCGACTGTCGGAGCCCCGAGGACGTGACCATGGCCGACATCGCGGCGGCGGCCGGTGTCGGCAAGGGGACGCTCTTTCGTGCATTCGGCGACCGCACCGGGCTGATCGGTGCGCTGTACGAGGCGCGGCTCGAACCGATCAGGGCCGCAGTCGAGGACGGTCCGCCGCCGCTGGGCCCCGCCACCCCGCCGCTCCGGCGTGTACCCGCCCTGCTGGATGCCGTCCTGTGCTTCAAGCTCGACAACCGCCACCTCGCCCTGGCCCTGGAGGGAACGGGTGCGGACAGTCCCTACCGGACCGCGCACTACGAGCGGTGGCACGCCCTGCTCCGGGACCTGCTGGAGCAGATCCCGGGCCCGGCCGACACCGGCTTCACCGCCCACGCCCTGCTTGCCGCCACCCGGGCCGACCTCGTCGCCCACCTGGCCGGCGACAGGGGCGTGCCCCGTGAGGAACTGCGCCTGCAGCTTGCGGAGTTCACCGCCGGCATCCTCGACACCCGCACCCGGCGGGGGCCGGCCGGCGGGCGCTGATATCGCCTGGACATCGGAATCGTTAGCTGCCATATTATGTGCATGACGAGGAACGGGGTCGACGGCGAGGTGCCCACGCTCGACCAGGCGCGGCAGCAGGTCGAGCACTACGGCCTGCAGGCCGATCCGCAGGCGGTACTGGTCGCGGTGCGGCTGATCTCCGCCGGCGCGAGGGTGGGGCGGGCGGCCGAGGCGCACTTCGCCCGGTTCGGCCTGTCGACGGGACGCTACCGTCTGCTCGCCGACCTCGAAGCCCATGGCGGGGAGAAGTCCCCCTCGCGCCTTGCGGCCGACCTCGACGTCTCCAGGGCCACGATCACCGGCCTGCTGGACGGCCTTGAGCGCGAGGGTCTGATCGCCCGGCGCCCGTCCGCCGAGGACGGCCGCGGCACGGTGGCCATCCTGACGGCGCGCGGTGCGCAGCGCCTGCGCGACATGGCGCCCGAGCATTTCGGGCGGCTGGAGGCGATGGTGGGCGGGCTCTCCGTCGAGGAGCGCGCGGTGTTCCTCGATCTGCTCGCCCGCGTGGTGCGCGGCAGTGCGGCTCTGGCCGCCGACGACTGATCCGACTCCCGGCCGGTTCGGCCCCGCCCTTCGGGCAGGGCCTTTTTCGCGGCCTGATAGTTAGCCAGCTAATTACATTGGCGGGGTGGGTCCGCGAACCATCCCGCGACAACCCTTCGCCCACCTCGCGCGAACGAGAAAGAGGCCGCCATGCCCGCAACGAAGGACAGAACCGACCGACGCCGGGCCACCCCCCGTCCGTTCGTCCTGTGGCGCGAGGTGCTGACCGCCTACGCCGCCCCCGCACTGATGGCCGGCACCGCCGGAGTCGTCACCGGCCGACGGGACCTGGCCGTGGCCGCCTGCACCTCCATCGCCGGCACCTCCGCCCTGGTCGCGCTGCTGGTCGGCGCCCGACTGCGGCGCATCGGGCAGCCCCGGCCGGGGGCCACCGCCGTACCGGGTGCCGCCACGATCGTCCTACTGGTCATCGCCGTCACCGGTGCGGCCGCCGTGCTGGGGTGGTTCGCCGCACAGTGGCTGCCCGCCCACACCGCCATACCCGCCACTGCCCGACTGGAGCGCCTGCGCGTCGACCTGCCGGTCTCCGCGGCCCTCGCCACCACCATCGTCGCCCTGCGCCGGCGCAGCACCACCGTGGCACCGCGGGCATAAGCCCGTGCCCATGCCCCGCCGTGCCCGCACCGGAGCCGTCACCAGCCAACCCACCAGGAATGAGGACACCCGATGATCGTCGTCATGGGAGCAACCGGAGCAACCGGAAATGCCCTGCTCCACAGCCTCCTCGCACTCGGCGCACCCGTCCGCGCACTGACCCGTACCCCGAACCGGCCGATCCCCGGCGTCACCGGCGCGCCCCGCCCCGCCCTTCAGGTCCGGTACGCCGACGCCGCAGATCCCCACTCGCTGCGCACCGCCTTCGAGGGCGCGCGTCAGCTCTTCCTCGCCATGGCCAACAGCCCCGCCCAGGTCGAACTCGAAACCCGCGTCATCGACATGGCCGCCCGCACCGGCGTGGAACACATCGTCAAGATCTCCGCGCCCGCCGCGGAACCCGACTCGCCGGTCGCCATATCCCGTGGACACCACGCGGTGGAGGAGCACTTGCGCGCACGCGGGATGAAGCACACCGTCCTGTACCCCTACGCGTTCATGCAGAACCTCCTGCGCCTGGCCCCGAGCGTCGCCCAGGGCGTCGTCCTCGGCGCGATGGATGAGGCACCCTGCAACTACATCGACTGCCGGGACATCGGCGATGTCGCCGCCGCCGCGCTCACCAGGCCCGACATCGCCGGCGGCCGCTACGTCCTCACCGGACCGGAGACCGTCTCCCATCCCGAACTCGCCCTCCGGCTCGGCGCCTTGACCGGTCATCGGATCCGCTACGTGGACCTCACCCCGGACGAGCTGCGCGACCACCTCATCCACCGTGCCCGGATGCCCGCCTGGCTCGCCGGCCACGTGACGGAGATCCAGCAACTCGCCGTCGCCCGACCCGAAGCCCCCACGGACACCGTCGCCGACATCCTCGGCCGCGGGCCCCGTACCCTCGACGCCTTTCTCCACGAACACCGCGACCACTTCCGCCAGTAGGGCGGCAGCCCGCCCGCCGACCCGGACATCAGGCCGGGTGATGCCGCCCGTAGAGACTGTGCAGGTGCGCAGGGCGTACGCCGTCGGCGACCACTCGATCGAGTGGCCGCCGACGACGAGGGCGGTGGAGCCACCCCGTTCTCACGCGCCGCCGGCCGCCGGAGCGTACGGGCCCGCGGCGACGGGCTGGGGCACTGCCCCGAGGCGCTCCTGTTCGAAGGACCGGAGCAGGTCTGCCGCCACGCTCACCGCGATCGTGGCGGGTTCCTTGCCGGTGATCCCGGCGATTCCGATCGGGGTCCTGATCCGGTCGATGGCGGCGTCGTCGTGACCGCCCTCGACGGCCAGGCGTTGCCGGAACCGCGCCCATTTCGCGGACGAGCCGATCAGACCGATCGGGCCGAGACCCGCGGTGCGCAGGGCGGCGTCGCACAGTGCCGCGTCCTCGGCGTGATCGTGGGTCATGATCAGGACGTGGGTGCCCGCCGGCAGCTCCGCGAGCACCTCCTCCGGAAGCAGCGGCGTGTGGCGCACATGGATCTGCGCCACCGCGTCCGCGAGCACGCCGAGCCGTCCGTCGGTGAGTACGTCGGGGCGGGTGTCGACCAGGTACAGATCGAGGTCGTGGCGGGCCAGGATGCGTGCCAGTTCCAGCCCGACGTGCCCGACGCCGAAGACGGCCACCGCGTGCACCACCGGCAGCGGTTCGAGCAGTACGGTGACGGCTCCGCCGCAGCACTGCACGCCGTGCCGGCCGGTGACCTTGTCGTTGAGGGCGAACTCCATCAGCTCCGGCTCCGGATCGGCCGTGCCGGTCAGCTCGCGCGCCCGGTCGATGGCGACGGCCTCGATGTTGCCGCCGCCGATCGAACCCCACGTCTCGGTCCGTCCCACGACGAGCTTGGCACCGGCCCGGCGGGGCGCATGGCCGCGCACGTTCGCGACGGTCACGAGCACGCCGGGTTCCCGGCGGGCCCGCAACCGCGCGACCGCGGCCACCCATGTCATGTCAGGCATTGCTCAATGCACTTGCTTCGGCGGAGACCCCGCTGCCGCCCCTGCGGGCCGCTTCGATCGCCCAGTACACCGCTTCCGGAGTCGCCGGGGAGGCGAGTTCCACGCCGACACCGCCGGGCCCGAACTCCGCGGCGGCCTGCCGCAGCGCTTCCCGTACCGAGAAGGCCAGCATCAGCGGAGGCTCGCCGACCGCCTTGGACCCGTAGACCGCACCCTCCTCGGTGGCGTTCTCCATCAGCCTGACATTGAACTCCTCGGGCATCTCCGAGAAGCTCGGCAGCTTGTACGTGCTCGCCGCCTGGGTCAGCAGCCGGCCGCGGTGCGGCCCGTCGCCGGCGTCCCACCGCAGGTCCTCGAGCGTCAGCCAGCCCGCGCCCTGTACGAAACCGCCCTCGACCTGACCGATGTCGATCAACGGGGAGAGGCTGTCGCCCACATCGTGCACGATGTCCACCCGCCGGATCCGGTACGCACCGGTGAAGCCGTCCACCTCCACCTCGGCCGCGGCGGCGCCGTAGGAGAAGTACTTGAACGGGGAGCCGTGGAAGGCCTTCGCGTCCCAGTGCAGCCCCTCGGTCCGGTAGAAACCGGCCGCCGACAACTGGACCCGCTGGAAGTACGCCGTGCGCACCAGATCGTCCCAGGCCAGCTCCTTGTCGTTGCCGAGGACGCGCGCGACGCCCTCGACGATGCGCACGTCCGCGGCGTTCGCACCCAGCTGGGTGCCGGCCACCTGCAACAGCCGCTCGCGGATCTGCTCGCAGGCGTTCTTCACCGCCGCGCCGTTGAGGTCCGCCCCGGCGCTGGCGGCGGTGGCAGAGGTGTTGGGCACCTTGTCCGTACGCGTCGGGGCCAGCCGCACCTTGTGCAACGGAATGCCCAGCGTGGTCGCCGCCACCTGCAGCATCTTGGTGTGCAGGCCCTGTCCCATCTCGGTGCCGCCGTGGTTGATCAGGACCGAGCCGTCCTTGTAGACGAGCACCAGCGCACCGGCCTGGTTGAAGGCGGTGAGGTTGAACGAGATGCCGAACTTGATCCCGGTGATGGCGAGCGCCCGCTTGGTGTGCGGGTGCGCGGTGTTGAAGGCCGCGATCTCGGTCCGGCGATCGGCGAAGCCCGCGTCGTCCTGCACCTGCCGCCAGACGGCGGAGATCCGTTCGGGGTGGAGGACCGGCTGTCCGTACGGGGTCGACTGGCCCTGCCGGTAGAAGTTGCGCTCCCGCAGCTCCACCGGGTCCAGGCCGAGCAGCGGCGCGCACCGGCCCAGGATGTCCTCGATCACCAGCATGCCCTGCGGTCCGCCGAAGCCGCGGAAGGCGGTGTTGGAGACCTTGTTGGTCCTGGCGATGCGGCCGGTGACGCGCGCGTTGGGGATCCAGTAGGTGTTGTCGATGTGGCACAGCGCGCGGGCCACCACCGGCTCGGACAGGTCCAGGCTCCAGCCGCCGTCCGCGGTCAGGGTGGCGTCCAGGGCCTGGATACGGCCCTCCGCGTCGAAGCCGATCCTCCAGGAGGCGTGGAAGCCGTGGCGCTTGCCGGACATGGTCAGGTCCTGGGTCCGGTTGAGCCGCACCCGCACCGGGCGGCCGGTCAGCCGGGCGCCGAGCGCGGCGACGGCCGCGAACCCGTGCGGCTGCATCTCCTTGCCGCCGAATCCGCCACCCATCCGCAGGCACTGCACGGTCACCTCGTGGCTGTGCAGGCCGAGCACGTGCGCGACGATCTCCTGCGTCTCCGAGGGATGCTGGGTGCTGCTCTGGACGAACATCTGCCCGTTCTCGTCGACGTGGGCCAGCGCCGCGTGCGTCTCGAGATAGAAGTGCTCCTGGTCGGAGAACTGGAACCCGCCGGTGAACACGTGCGCGGAGTCGCCGAAGCCGGCATCGACGTCGCCGGTCAGCAGCACGGGCCGGGCGCCGTGGAAACTGTCCGCCGCGATCGCTTCCCCCAGGGTGATCACGGAGGGCTTCTCGTCGAGTTCCACCTCGACGGCCGCCGCACCGAGACGGGCCGCCTCCAGGGTCTCGGCGAGCACCCAGGCGACCGCGTGGCCGTGAAACATGACCTCGTCGGGGAACAGCGGTTCGTCGTGCTTCATCCCGGCATCGTTGACACCGGGTACGTCGGCACCGGTCAGTACGCGGACCACGCCCGGCACGGAGAGTGCGGGACCGGTGCGCAGCGCGGTGATCCTGCCGTGGGCCTTCATCACCTGGACCGGGTGGGCGTGCAGGACGTCCTTGGTGCGGTGGACCAGGTCGTCGGTGTAGAGCGCGGCGCCGGTGACGTGCAGGGTGGCACTCTCGTGCGGCATGGAGACGCCGACGACCGGCTTCTCGGGGCGCTCGGACAGATGACTCATGACGACACCGCCTCGGTGGTTCGCGCGTACAGCTTCAGCAGGCTCTGGCCGAGCATCGCGGAGCGATAGCCGGCGCTGGCGCGGTGATCGTCCATCGGCGTGCCCTGGGCCTGCAGCACCCGGGCCGCGGCCTCGACGGTCTCCGCCGCCCACGGCCTGCCCTCCAGGGCCGCCTCGGTGGCGAGGGCTCGGAGCGGGGTGGCTGCCACACCGCCCAGGCCGATGCGTGCCTTTCGGACGATCCCGCTTCCGTCCTCGATGTCGAGAGCGAAGGCGACCGCCACGCTGGAGATGTCGTCGAAGCGCCGTTTGGCGATCTTGTGGAAGGCCGCGACGGGCGACAGCGGCAGCGGGACGCGCACCGCGCGGATCAGCTCGCCCGGACGGCGCACGCTCTGCCGGTAGCCGGTGAAGTAGTCGCAGAGGGGGACCTCGCGCTGACCTTCGGAGCCGGCGAGCACCACCGACGCCTCCAGCGCGAGCAGTACCGGCGGACTGTCACCGATGGGCGAGCCGGTACCGAGGTTGCCGCCGAGCGTCGCACCGTTGCGGATGAGCCGGGACGCGAACTGCGGGAACAGCTCGGCGAGCAGCGGGACGCTGCCGTCGAGGCGGCGTTCGATCTCCGTGAGCGTCAGCGCCGCCCCGATCTCGATGTGGTCGGACTCCACCCGCAGCTCCCGCAGTTCGGGCAGCCGGTCGACCGCGACCACGCAATCGGCCCGGCGGGAGCGGATGTTCACCTCCACGCCCCAGTCGGTGCTGCCGGCGACCACCACCGCGTCGGACCGCTCGCGCAGCAGCCGCAGCGCTTCGGCGAGGGTGCCCGGCCGCAGGAACGTGCTGCCGTCCCGGGTGTATGCGGTGGCGACCGGCTCGGGCGGGGACTGCTCGCGCCGCTGCGCCAGGGCGTCGTCCTCGGCGGGCGCACCGACGGCGAACGCGGCATCGCGGATCGGGCGGTAACCGGTGCAACGGCACAGGTTTCCGCTCAGTGCGTGCAGATCGAAGCCGTTCGGACCGTGCTCGGCGTCGCCGCCCCCGGCCGCGTCCGGGGCCGAGTCCGAGTCAGCCTTCGCGTGTGCGCAGCGGTCGGACCGGTAGTACTCGGCGGCCATGCTGCAGATGAATCCCGGTGTGCAGTAACCGCATTGGGAGCCGCCGCGGACGGCCATCTCCTCCTGTACGGGGTGCAGTGCGGTCGGCGTACCGGATGCGTCGACGGTGGCGAGACCTTCGGAGGTGACGACCTCCTGACCGTCGAGCGCCGCGACCGGGACCAGGCAGGCGTTGACCGCCACCCAGTCGGTGGGCTTGTCCACCCCGGGACGGGCCACCAGCACCGAACACGCGCCGCATTCACCCTCGGCGCAGCCCTCCTTGGTACCGGTGAGGCCGCGCTCGCGCAGGAAATCCAGCACCGTGGTGTGGGGTGCGGCCGGTGAAATCGGTGTTTCTTTCCCATTGACCGTGATTCGCGCCGCTACCATGGCACGTCCTCATTTCGGCGCGCGGTCGATCTGACTGTCCTAGTCGCCATTTCAGGAGCTTTCTATTTCGGTGGCGCAGCTCGAGAACCCAGAGCGCAATAAATCGGCACGCAACGACGTACCGTAAACGGTGAAAGAGTTGGAAAGGTGCCGCGGCCGCAATCGGGCACGCCGGCAAGGGGGCTGCTCAGCAGCCGTGCGCTACCCGACCCGGAGCCCAGGCGATCTGGTGTGCGAGGCGAAGCAGCCCGGAGATGGTCGACATCCGGCTTCGCCTCCTTCCAGCAGCTCACGAGTAGGTGCGGTCGAAGTTACGTCGCCGCAGGTTCATCGGTCAAGCGGATGTGGGTGGATTCCACGAAGGAAGCCCCCACCGTGCGGCCGCCTCCCGTACGGGAATCCAGTGGGGCTCCGCGGATCCCGTGCCGCCTTCACCGCCCGGGGCGGGCCTCCCCTTCGGAGCTCCCCGTTTCCAGGTGCAGGTGGCCGAAGACGACGTCCCGGATCCGCTCCACCGCCTCCGGCACGATGCGGACCAGTGCCGGAAGGGCGTGGTGCCAGCCGCCGTCCGAGAGGACCTCCGCCACGAGTCCGCGCGCCCGCTCCACGGCCCCGGGAGCGGCCGGGGGCCACTGTGACACGGCGACCGAGCGCAGCATCTCGGTGAAGGCGGTGTCCTCATTCCACGACGTCAGATGCCCGTTCTCCGGGGCTCCCACGAGGTACCCGGCGACCGCCGCGTACGCCTCCGCCCTGTCACCGGGGACGTTGTGGCTCGCCGCGACCCGCCGTGAGGCGTCGTGCTCCCCGAGCACTTCGTACCCGAGGGCGATGCCCGCCGTCGGGAGCACCCATGGAGGCACGTTCCGATTGTTGCGCTCCCACGCCTCCAGAATCCGGAGGGCGTTCTGCTGCTCGTTCCTGCCCTCCAGGACGATCACCATGAGCAGATCCTGCCAGTCCAAGCCCTCTCCTCCTGGCGCCCGTCGGAGGGACCATGCCTCGTCGAAGGCCTGCTGGAGCCTCGCCCTGCACGCACCGTCCGCATCCCGGATCGCCGCGATCATGTTTCCGAGTGCGGGGATGCGGCCCCTGGCCTCGGACTGCGAGGCGGCCTGCGCCATGAGGCGTGCTCGTTCCGCGTCGATGAGTTCCGCCGCCAGCACGGGATCGTGCCGGCGCAACCCCGCTGCCACGAGAACGGTCGCACGCCGCCTTCCGGAGCTTTCCGGCCCGCCCAGCTCCGCGGTCAGCTCCAGAGCACGTGCGCCGTCCCCCGCACACGCCAGGGCATGGGCAGCCGCCCTTTTGGCATGTCCCACGGTCCAGTTGGAAGCGATGTGCTTGAGGCCGGAGCCGTCCTTCTCGGGGGTCGCCCGGATCAGGGCCGCGGCCTCGTGTGCCAGGGGGCGCGCGAGCGTGAGGTTCCCGGAGTCGGCCAGGGCGACGGCCACGGCTGCGAGGGCCCGCGCCCGTTCGGCAGGGGTACGCAGACTCCGCGCGAGCCGTGCTCCGTCGGAGGGCAGGCCCACTGCGGCGAGCGCAGCGGACAGCATCACCAGTTTCGTCTCGGAGATGCCGCCATGGCGGGTCAGGAGAAAGGCCTCCAGTGCCTCGTCCAGTCGGCGCAGAGCCTCACCCGGCTCCCCCCGCTCCGTGAGTCGACAGGCCTCCCTGGCCAGCGCCTCCGGACGCGTCGTCCCCACTCCTCGCGGTACCCCCTCGATCGCGGCCCGCGCGCCGGCGAGCAGGTCGAAACCGAACCAGCCCGTCGCCAGGCCGTCGGGCACGGCTTCGACGAGCCGCTTGGCGTCGTCCACCGCGCCGGTGGCCATCAGGGCGTACGCCACGTCCGTCAGCATCAGTTCGGGGTAGGCGTTCGATCCGGCCGTGTCCGCCTGCGAGCCGAGTGCCGACCTCAGCGTCCGGCCGGCCTGCCGGGCCAGACCCGCCGCCTCGTCCGGGCGTACGCCGACCAGCGCCAGGGCGGCGTTCGCCCACACGGCGACCGACTCCGGACCGGCCGGAGCGGTGCGGGCGCAGTCGCTGATGCGCGCGTGGAACCTGGCTGCTCGTGCGGAGCCGGGTGCTCCCGCGGCCCTGGCGATGGCCGACCACGCTGCAACGAGGGTGGCGGGCTCCGCGTCCCGGTCGGTCCGCAGCTCCTCGGCGAGGCTCTCGGCGCGGTCGAGGAGTTCCTCGGCCAGCTCCGGGTTCCGGGGACGGGCAGCCGCGGCTGCCTCCGCCGTCGTCGTGCACGGGAACGCGCCGTCATCGAGCACGGCGTAGGGCTGGAGAGTACCGAGCAGGTCCCGCCCCTGCCGCTCCTGCCCGGTCGCGATCAGCGCCACGGCTGCCTCGGCCGCGGCGAACTCGGCGTCGGACGTGTCGCCGTTCGACGGCGCCGCTTCCTCGCGGGCCCGATCGGCCCAGCGTGCGGCCTCCCGCGCGGTCTCGACGGCGCGTTCGTCATCGACGCCCACCAGCGCACGGGCCACCTTCGCCAGGGCGCATGCCTTGTCCTCCGGGTACGGGGCGGCGAGCGCGAGGTCCGTCGCGCGCCGCCACTGCCCCAGCTTGGCGAACCCCACCGGGATGTCCGACGGGAGCCCCCGGGCGCTGTGCGTGAGCACCTCCCGGCAGACCGCGAGCGCCGCACGGGTCGCGAGGTCGTCCGGGGCGTCCCGTTCCACCAGCCGGGTCGCCTGCTCCACCTCCGACACCGCGGCATCGAGGGATGCGCGGCCCAGCAGGGCCCGCCGGCGGCGCGGATCGAGTACGAGGGCCGTCAGCCGCTCGGTGGCGAAGTCGGCGCCCTCCATGCGCCGGAGCATGCGCGGATAGTCGTACAGCAGGTAGTCAGGCGTCTCGGGGGGCCAGCCCTTGGCCCGGTACTCCTCCGCCCAGCCGTGCAGCCGTGCCTCGTACCCGGTTGCTGCGGCCTTCCCCAGCCGGGCGAGGGCCTCCCGGTGCAACTCCGTGTGGCCGAGCACCCGCGTCCGCGAGCCACCGCCGGTCACTCGTTCCGGTAGGTGATTCCGGTCCCCGTCCCCGGGGAGGAAGCCGCGGCCCGTGACGCCGCGCAGCAGCACGTCCACCTCGTGCGGAATCGTGCCCGCCAGGTGAGCCAGGTTCTCGGCCGTCAGCCCGCCCCGGGAGACCGTCACCAGGCCGAGGACATCACGCCCGACAGGCCCACCGCTCAGCAGTTTGTGCAGCTCCCGCCGGGCCCGGTCACTGACGTTCGAGGCGAAGGGCGACGGGGCCAGGAGCCGGACGATGCCGACCTCGCGCAGGGGGTGGTCCGGACGGACCCCGTCGGGCACCGGCGGATTGGGGCGGCCCGCGACGATCACCCTCATGCCGGCGGGCGGCCTCGTCGGCAGCAGAGCCGCGATGCTCAGGCCGTCGGGGCCGGAGCCCCGGTCCTCGTCGATCCCGTCCACCACCAGAACCAGCCGCGCTCCGCGTCCTCGGCAGGCCTCGGCAGCCTCGGTGAGCAGCAGCAGGAACTCCTCCTCGGCGCGGCCGTTGCCGGGCTGCGTTCCCCGGCCGGCCAGAACCGACAGTTGCCGGTTCACGGTCTGCAGGAAGGAGTCGCGGTCGTTGTTGCCGAGGTGGTCACCGATGAAGCAGCTCACGAAGTCCACGCCCGCCGGGCGGCGGCGCAGCACCAGCTCGGCCATCAGAGCGGACTTGCCCGCCCACGGCCCGGCCTGCCACCACGCGTACCCCGGGGCGTCGTCGGTGTCCGGGGCGGTGCAGAAGTCCTCCAGCTCCTGCAGCTCGCCCTCCCGGTCGCGCAGCCGGGCGGGCAGGACGTACTGCTCGGTCCATGCCGCATGGCTGCGGAACACGCCCTGCGGGTCATCGGGTCCGGCACCGCCCGGGCCGGTGCGGGACCTCGGGGTGCGTACGGGCTGCGCGTCGTCGAGCAGGGTCCGCCAGTAGCGCTCGTCGAGGTCCTCCCCGGCCCAATCACTCCAGACCCGGACGACGGCCATGAGCTGTTCGCTGCTGGAGGTGTCGGGCACCTTCGCCCTGGCCGGGTCCTTGTGCAGCCACTCGCAGATCCGACGGTCGAGCTTGTCCTCCCCGGCGAGACGGGCGGCCTCCCGCCGGGAGGCCGGAGCGCCGCTCTTCCTCCGCGCGGAGGCGGCCCTGGCCTCCAGGGCGCGCAGCGCCTCGTACAGCTCACGAGACCCGTCCGTCCGCACTGCCCGCCCCCGCTCCCGTCGCACACCGGCCTGCCCGCCGCCCGCTGCGGGCAGTGCGGGCACCCCGCTGACCTGCACCGTAGCGGCGGATCTCCCGCACCGCCCGCTCTTTCGGACAACAACCCCTCCAGGCGCGGAATCTGGAACGGACGCCGCGGCCGCAGGGGCCGGGCGAACCCGTAGGGGGATACGAAGATGCCGAAGACAGCGACACGAACCGTTCGCCGCCTGGGCCGCGCCGCACTGTTCAGTCTGGTACGCGGCGCTTGCTACGCCGCTGGGGGCGGGCTGGCCGGCTACGTCATCTGGTGGCTGCAGAACTGACGCCCGCCGAGGTCACAGCCGCCAGTACGTGCCCGCGCGGGAATCGACGTGGACCACGTGCCGGCCGACGCGAACCACGTGGTGGTCCGGACCGGACCAGGAGCCGACGTCGGCGTCGGCGTCGGGCAGGGGGGTCCAGATCTCCAGGAAGGTGCTGCCGTCCGGGTTGGTGCCCCGCTCGACGAGGTTCGCACCCTCCCGGCGGAAGGCGCCGACGTCCTCGCCGGGCTCGCCCGTGAGGTGGTGGAAGCGGACCTGCGAGCCGTCGAAGGACGTCGTACCGGCGAAGCCCCGGCTGTCGGCGTAGTACGAGCCGACCTGCAGCCACACCACTTCGCGGTCCCCCTCCTCGCGAAGGGGGCCGCCGTTGCGGCTGATGCCGCGCCGCAGCCAGGCACCGTGCTCGGGTACCGGGACGCCGGGGCCGCCCGGGGCGTGCCCCGCCGGCCCGGTCTCAGGCCCGGTCATCGGCGGCAGCGTCGTCGTCCACGGCCAGGAGCGTCAGCGGTACGTTGCCGCGCACGGCCTGCGAGTACGGGCAGACCGCGTCCGCCCGGTGCAGCAGGGGCTGGAGGTCCGCGGCCCGCCACCCCGGCAGGCTGACGGTGAGGGCCACCGCGAGGCCGTATCCCGCGGGCGTGTCCGTGGTGCCGAGCTGTACCTCGCAGGCCACGCGCGCGGCGGAGGCGTCCGCCCCGAACTCGGCGGCGACCTCCGCGAGCGCGGAGGTGAAGCAGGCGGCGAAACCGGCCGCGAACAGCTGCTCGGGGTTGGTGGTGCCGGGCACCTTCTTGCGCGGCGGGGCGAGGCGTACGTCCAGGCGCCCGTCGTCCGTGCGGACGGATCCGGTACGGCCGCCCGCGGCGTGCGCGGTCGTCCGGTACAGGCTGCGGGTGAGTGGCACGGTCATGACGTGGGGTCCATCCTGCTCGACGAGGACGCCGCCCGGGTGCGGACAGCGGACGGCGCTGCTCGTGCAGTACCGCGCGCGTCGTCGTGCGTAACCGGGTACGGCGCATCTCGTCCGGGGCCTTGGACCGGCCGCCGGACAATCTAGCAACGGCGGCAGCCTGCCGGGTCCCGGCCCCCGGTGAAGTTCCTCACCCGGCGCCTCACCCGGCGCCTCACCCGGCGCCTCACCCGGCGCCTCACCCGGCGCTTCACCCGGCGCCCGCGCCGGCGTCGGCGCCGGTCCCGTCGCGGTCCGGGGGCGCGGGCCGGTGCCGGCTGCGGTACGCCCCGGGAGGCATGCCCTCCCACCGGGTGAAGGCGCGGACCAGGGCCGTCGCGCCGCTCAGGCCGACGAGGGGGCCGATCCGGTCCAGCGGCAGGGTCGTGGTCTCCAGCAGCAGCCGGGCCCGGCCGTGGCGGGCGGTGTCGAGGAGCGTGCGCCACGACGTGCCCTCCGCGTGCAGGGCCCTGCGCAGCGTCCGGACGCTGAGGTTGAGCTCCCCGGCCGGTCCCTCGGGTCCCGCGTCCTCGAGCGCGGCCCGCTCCAGCCACTGCCGCACGCGCTCGGCCACGGCCACGGTCCCGGCCGCGGACAGCTGGTGCAGGAGCCGGTCGGCGTAGGCCCGGTGCAGGGCGTTGAGCGCCGGATCGTAGAGGGGGCGGCGCCTGTCGAGGTCCTCGTCGGCGACCGTGATCGCGTTTTCCGGGGCGTCGAAGGCGACGGGGCAGCCGAGGACGCGGGCGTAGGGCTCGGGCGAGCCCGCGCGGGGATGGGCGAACGACACGGACAGGGGCGTCCAGTCGTCGCCGGCGATCCAGCGGGCCGCCCGCACCATGCTGCTGACGACCGCCTCCACCTGCTGGGGGTGCATGGCGGCCGGGCCGACGGTCGGCCGGTAGCAGATCCGGCCGAAGCCGCCGCGACCACGGTGCAGGGTCACCGTGCCCGCCTGGCTCACCAGGGGGTGGTAGCGCTCGGCCGCCTGCGCGGCGTCCGCGAGGCTGGCGCAGGTGAGGACGAGATGGCCCAGGATGTGCAGGCCCTCGGGCCGGATGCGCTCGCCGACGAGGAGCCCGGTGTGCGGGCCGGCATCCCGGGCGCCCAGCACCCCGTCCCACAGGGCGCGCATCTCGCCGTACTCGAGCCGGTCCGTGGGCAGGGCCCAGGAACCGGACGGTCCGCCGTTGCCGCCGTTGCCCTCTGCCGCCGCGCTCAGGACGGCGAGGGCGTAGGACGCGGTGACGGAGGGAGGCTCGGCGGGGGACACGGCGGCCAGTCAATGCGGGTGCACCACCCCCGTCAACACCCTCCGCGGGACGGTGGCCGAGAGGGGTGGGTCCGGGGAGTCAACGCCTTGGCCGCCGGAGTCAATGACGGCGCCGCGGGCCGCTCCTAGGGTCGTCCTTCGGACACCGAGGGGATCAGGGGCCCACGGAGTGCCGGGGAAGCGTGCTGCCCTGACCACCACCGCTCAGAGGAGTACGCCGTGATTCTCTTCCTGCTTCCCGCAGGCGACTACGACCCCACCGAGGCGGCGGTGCCCTGGGCCGCACTGCGGGACGCGGGCTTCGAGGTGCGGTTCGCCACTCCCGGCGGGAAGGTCGCGCTCGCCGACCCGAGGCTCACGGACCTCGGTTTCTCCTGGCTGTCGCCGTGGCTGATGACCCGCCGGGCCGAACTGGCCGCCTACCGGCGCCTCACCCAGGACCCGCACTTCCTCGCCCCCTCCTCGTACGAGGAGTACGCGCAGGACGCGGATGCGGACCCGGCCGGGATCACGGGCCTGTTCGTACCCGGCGGCCACGCGGCGGGCATGCGGACGCTGCTCGAGGACGCCACCGCGCAGCGGCTGTTCGCCCGGGTCTTCACCCGGGGGCTGCCGGTGGGCGCCGTCTGCCACGGCGTGCTGCTCGCCGCCCGGGCCACGGACCCCGCCACCGGGCGCTCGGTCCTCCACGGCCGGCGGACGACGGCGCTGACGTCCCTGCTGGAGCTGACCGGATGGAACCTCACCCGGCTCTGGCTGGGGCGCTACTACCGCACGTACCGCACCACCGTGCAGCAGGAGGTCACGGCGGCTCTCGCCGATCCCCGTCACTTCCTCGCGGGTCCGCCGCTGCCCGTCCGCGACACGGCCGCCCGGCCCGGACGAGGCTTCACCGTCAAGGACGGCAACTACGTCTCCGCGCGGTGGCCCGGCGACTGCCACCGCCTGGCGGCGGACTACCTGGCCCTGGTCCGCGCGCACGCGACGGGAGCGGCGCACCGCCCGGGCTGAGCCCGGCCGGCACAGCGCAGGCCCGCACCGCGCTGGCCGGCTCCCGGGGCCGCAGACCATCTCCGCAGTGTCATGAACGCTTCGTGAAAGGGATGGGGATGAATCGACGAAGAGCCTTCGGACGAAGCCGGTACCTCTTGTGCGGCCTGGTCCTCGCGCTGCTCACCCTGGCGCTCGGCCCCACGGCCGCCGGCGCGTCGGCGGGCCCGCAGTGGTGGGAGCCCGTGGCGCGCCCGGCCCCGGACTCGCAGATCAACGTCACGGGAGAGCCGTTCACCGGGACGGACGACCGGGGCCGGGTCCGCGGATACGTCGACGGGCACGTCCACCTGATGTCCAACGAGGGCTTCGGAGGACGCCTGGTCTGCGGAAAGGTCTTCTCCACGGCGGGGGCGGCGGACGCGCTCAAGGACTGCCCCGAGCACTACCCGAACGGCGTCCTCGCCCTCTTCGACATGATCACCAAGGGCGGCGACGGCCGGCACGACCCGAACGGCTGGCCGGCGTTCCGCGACTGGCCGGCCCATGACTCCGCCACCCACCAGCAGACCTACTACGCCTGGGTGGAGCGGGCCTGACGGGGCGGCCAGCGGATCCTGGTGAACGACATGGTCACCAACGGAGTCATCTGCTCGCTCTACTTCTTCAAGGACCGCGGCTGCGACGAGATGACCGCGATCAGGCTCCAGATCCAGAAGACCTACGAACTCCAGGACTACGTCGACGCCATGTACGGCGGCGCGGGCAAGGGCTGGTTCCGGGTCGTCACCGAGCCCGACCAGGCACGCAGGGTGATCGAGGAGGGCAAGCTCGCCGTCGTCCTCGGGGTGGAGACCTCCGAACCGTTCGGCTGCAAGCAGGTGCTGGACGGCGCCCGCTGCACCATGGCCGACATCGACCGCGGCCTGGACGAACTGCACCGCCTGGGCGTGCGCAGCATGTTCCTGTGCCACAAGTTCGACAACGCCCTGTGCGGTGTCCGGTTCGACTCGGGCACCCAGGGCATGGCCATCAACGTCGGCCAGTTCCTGTCGACGGGCACCTTCTGGAGCACGGAGCCCTGCCCCGGCGCCGAACACGACAACCCGATCGGCTTCGGGCTCACCGCCGGACCGGATGCCGAGGCGCAGGCCCGGATCCGCGGAGCCCTGCCGGAAGGAGTCGAACTCCCGCAGTACGGCGCCTCCCTGCAGGCGGCCCAGTGCAACCGCCGCGGCCTGACCGCCCTCGGCGAGTACGCGGTGCTGGGCATGACGAAGCGCAACATGATGCTGGAAATCGACCACATGAGCGTCAAGGCGGCGAACCAGGCGCTGCGCGTGCTCGAGGCCGAGCGCTACTCCGGAGTCCTGTCCACCCACGGCTGGATGGACGAGAACTGGACCGAGCGGGTCTACCGCCTCGGCGGTTTCATCACCGGCCACATGTACGAGGCCCCCGCGTTCGCCGCCGAGGCGCGCGAACACGCCGCCCTGCGCGCCAAGTACGGCGCCGGATACGGCATCGGCACCGACATGAACGGCTTCGCCTGGCTCCCCGGCCCCCGGGCCGCGGCCGGAAATCCCGTCCGCTACCCCTTCCGCAGCCCCGACGGCGGCTCGGTCCTCGACCGGCAGGTCACCGGATCGCGCGTCTGGGACGTCAACACGGACGGCGGCGGTACCCACTACGGCCTCGTGCCGGACTGGATCGAGGACATCCGGGTCACCGGCGGCCAGGACGTGGTGGACGAGCTCATGCAGGGTGCCGAGGGCTATCTGCGCACGTGGGAGCGCACCCGCGGCCACACCACCCCCTACGCACCGCTGGTCCGCGGCTACCGCCCGCACGCCGGGCACCTGGCCTCCTCACGCCCCCTGCCCGCCGGATTCACCCACGAGGCGGTCTGGAAGGTACTGCGGGACCCGGCGCCGGGCACCGTCCGGCTCTACGAGTGCAAGGTGGCGAACCACTCGCTGCTGACGCCCGACCCGGGGTGCGAGGGCCAACAGCCCCTCGGCGCGGTCGGATACGTGTACACCAGGGCGGTGCCCGGCTCGGTACCCCTCTACCGGTGCTACATACCGTCCGTGTTCGACCACTTCATCTCCAACCGCCCCGACTGCGAGGGGCCGTACGTGAGGGAGGGCCTGCTCGGCCACGCCATGCCGGCATCCGCGCCGTAGGGCGCGGAGCAAGGGTGCCCCCCGGCGCGTGCGGCCCGGGGGGCACCCTTGCTCCGGTGTTCCGGCCACGCACAGCGGGTCGCGGGCGAGCAGCCGGTTGCGCACCCCGCAGCACCCACCCCGCCCCCCAGAGGGTGTCTTGGCGGCACCCCGGCTGCGGGCCCGGCCCCCTGCCTGGACTCAGGCCGTGACGTGCCGGGGAGCCCGGACGTAGGACCAGATAGACGTCATCAGCAGGCCCAGCACGACGATCCCGAGGACACCGTGGTACCACTGCCAGCCCGCACCGAGGCCGACGAACCCGTCCGCGATCATGATCACCATGCCTGCGCCGACGCCGACCGACGTGACCGCGAGGGCCGTCAGCATCAGCACGCGCGGCACCCGGCGTCCCACGCCGACCACCGTCGCCATGACGAGTACGGCGCCCAGCAGGCCGTTCGCCGCCGCGAGCCACTGCGCCGTGGTCACGTCCATCATGTCGCGGGCGAAGCTCTCGTAGTCTTCGGCGGATGCCGCTGGACCGCCCGGGAACCCCAGCTTGCCCTGCGCGGCAAAGACGGCCTTGCCGATGCCGTAGCCGAGAAGGAGCACCGCCATTGCACAAGCGGGCCAACGCACTTGACGTCCGGATTCACTTCCCATGCCGTGAACCGTAGGTGCCGGGGGCGCAGCAGCCATCGTGCGGCAGAGGGAGCCTGCTCCCCCGTCCGGGGGAGACGTTCCTCGGCCGCACCGGGCGGACGTCGAGGGGGATCCGAACCGGGTGGTCGCGGTCGCGGCCGGGGCCCGTCGAACTTCTACGGCGTCACGCGGGGTTCGCCCACTCCTCGCGGAGCATCCCGAAGAGCACACGGTCGTAGCGCTCTCCCTCCACCAGCACCGCCGACCGGCGGCGGCCTTCCTCGCGGAAGCCCAGCCTGCTGAAGGCGCGCACGGCGCGCTCGTTGCCGCTCCAGGTGTCCAGCTCCAGCCGGCTCAGGCCGTACGCGCCGAACAGGTGGTCCATGACCAGCCGCAACGCGTCACTACCGTGGCCGCTACCCCAGAACTCCCGCTCGCCGATGGTGATTCCCAGCGTGGCCACTCCGGCGTACGGGTCCAGGTCCCGGTAGTCGGCCATGCCGATCACCCTTCCGCCGGCCAGGTCCTCGACCATGAACACGGCCGACTCTCTCGGGCTCAGGCGCAGCATGGTGTCGAAGCCGAGCCCGACCGCCTCCGCCGTGACCGGGCCGAAACACGGATCACCGGCCGCGGCCAGGCGCACCACCTCCGGGTCGTTGCGCCACCGGAGATGATGCTCCGCGTCCTCAGCGCGCAGCGCACGCAGTCTTACCAAGTTTCCTTCGAACATCGCGCAACCGTAATCGATCACGGAACCGTTCAGGGTCGGTGATTCATGCGCGTCCCTCGGGCCGGGCGGTCGCACCGACCCCTGATCCCTGATGCGGAGTCAGGGTCCGACCAGGGCCCGGCCAGGGTGATCCCCGATGAACAGGGCAGGCCCGGGCGGGCAGACTCACCTGAACTTGATCACCACGTTCCAAGTGGAGTTTCCCCCATGCGCCGTTCCCCGGCCCTGTTATTGACCACCGCCCTGGCGTTCGGCGTCATCGCCCCCGCGCAGGCCGCCTCCGCTGCCTCCGCGCACGCCGATACCGCCACGGGCCTCGACCGCGGCGCCCTGCGCAAGGCGATTGCCGTGCAGCCGGACGACGGTGCCGCCGGTGTCGTGGCCGACGTGCGCAAGAACGGGCAGAGGTGGCGCGGTACGTCCGGGGACGTCACCACAGGCAAGCCGATCAGCCCCGATGCGCACTTCCGGATCGGCAGTATCAGCAAGCCCATGGAGGCGGTGATTCTCCTCCAACTGTCCGCCGAGGGACGCGTGGACCTGGACCGGAGCATCCAGCACTACCTGCCCGGGCTGCTGCCGGAGAACCGGTTCGCCGAGCCGATCAGCGTCCGGCAGCTGCTCAACCACACCAGTGGCCTGCCCCAGGACTTCGAGGGCTCCCCGGCCACCTCGGCGGACGAGGCGATCGAGCGCCGCCTCGAGTATCTCTCCTTCGACGAGGTCATCGAGCAGACGCTCCGCCCCGTGGGCAGGCCGGCGCCGGGGCCGCGCTTCCTGCCGGGTACCCGGCAGGAGTACAACTCCTTCGGCTACCGCGTCGCAGGCAAGCTCATCGAAGAGATCACCAAGCACTCGTACCAGTACGAGGTGACCGCCCGCATCCTGAAGCCGCTGAAGATGCGGGAAACCAGGGCCGCCGTGCCGGGCCGCAGTACGCCCGTGCCCGCGCCCTACCTGCCGGGCTACATGTCCCGGAGCACCGGCGAGCCGGTCGATGTCAACGTGCAGGGCGGGCTGCCCGCCAGCATGACCTCGACCACGGGTGACCTGGACCGCTTCATCTCGGGCCTGTTCGACGGTCGGCTGCTGCATCCGGAACAGGCCGCGGAGCTGTTCGCCGTGCCGAAGGGCACCGACGGCAAGCCGCTGCCGTACGCCGACGGCTCCAACTGCAACACCGGTCCCGCCAGGGGTACGGCCTGCTTCAGCGTCGGCCTGATGTCCGTGCCGCTGCCCGACGGATCGGTCCTGTGGGGCAAGACGGGCTCCGATCCGGGATACCGCAGCGGCGTCTTCGCCTCCCCGGACCTCAACCGGCGCGCGGTGTACGCGATCGGCACGTCGTCGTCCCCCGGCAATGGTGCCCTGGCGGTGGCCCAGCGCCTGTCCCTCGCCGCCTTCGGTGACTGAGTCGCAGAGTCAAGTACGGCGCGGGGGAGCCCCGCACACGACGATTGGGTAGCCAGTGCTTCTGAAGACGTTCGGCTGGTCGTTCGCGGTCACCGCGCTCGGCCTGATCGCGGCGGTGTTGTACGGGGGGTGGGCAGGCTTCGGGATCGTGGCGATCCTGTCCATCCTCGAAATCTCGGTGTCCTTCGACAATGCCGTGGTCAACGCCGGAATCCTGAAGAAGATGAATGCCTTCTGGCAGAAGATCTTCCTCACCGTCGGAGTCCTGATCGCGGTCTTCGGCATGCGCCTGGTCTTCCCCGTCGTGATCGTCGCCGTCAGCGCCGGGATCGGTCCGATCGAAGCGGTGCAGCTCGCGCTGAACGAACGGGACACGTACCAGCAGCTGGTGACCGACGCCCACCCGTCGATCGCCGCCTTCGGTGGCATGTTCCTCTTGATGATCTTCCTTGACTTCATCTTCGAGGACCGCGACTTCAAGTGGCTCGCCTGGCTGGAGCGCCCGCTCGCCAAGCTCGGCAAGATCGACATGCTCTCCGTCTGCATCGCGCTCATCGTGCTGCTCGTCTCCGCGACGACCTTCGCGGCCAACGCTCACCAGTACGGCGGCACCCACGCGGACAAGACGCAGACCGTCCTGATCGCCGGCATCGCGGGCTTGATCACCTACCTGGTCGTCGGCGGTCTCTCCGGCTACTTCGAGAACAAGCTCGAGGAAGGGGAGGAACGCGAGCACGAGGCCGAGGCAGCGGCCAGGACGGGCGGCGCGAAGGTCCCCGCGGTCGTGATGGCCGGCAAGGCCGCGTTCTTCCTGTTCCTCTACCTGGAGGTCCTGGACGCGTCCTTCTCCTTCGACGGCGTCATCGCCGCCTTCGCGATCACCAACGACATCGTCCTGATGTCGCTCGGCCTCGGCATCGGCGCGATGTACGTCCGCTCGCTCACGGTCTACCTGGTCCGCCAGGGCACCCTGGACGACTACGTCTACCTGGAGCACGGCGCGCACTACGCGATCGGCGCCCTCGCCGTGATCCTGCTCGTCACCATCCAGTACGAGATCCCCGAGGTCATCACGGGCCTCGTCGGCGTCATCCTGATCGCCTGGTCCTTCGTCTCCTCGGTCCGGCGCAACCGCAGGCTGGCTGCGGCCGAGGCGAGGGGCGCGGGGTCCGACGGGAAGGCCGAGGTCTCCTCCGGCGTCTGTGCCGACTCCGATCTACGAACGATCGCGCCATGAGAAGCGACGTTCAAAAGGAGTGCGGCAGCCAGGGGGCGACCTCGTTGCCGAAGGCCAAGGAGGCCCGCGCGAGCGTTCCCCGGCTCCGTTCGCCGGCTCGCCCGGCCCGTGCGAGAGCGGTCAGCGATACGCCGCCCAGGTAGGCGGAGGCCAGTGCCCGGGCCGACAGGGTCACATCGGCCGCCGCGCGGGTGCGCGTGCACGACGCGCCCCGGGCGTCCCCCGCGAGCCGCCAACGGCCCTCGTTCCAGGGGCAGAAGGAGTCCGTGACCTCGAAGACGGTCTCGACCGGGGTGCGGTAGGCGCGGGCTTCGAGGGCGGCGCCCACATCCACCAGCCGGACGAACAGCGCGTCCCGCAGCTGCCTTTCGCACCGGCGGACGTCGGAGACGAGGTGCTGCCACGCGTCGTCCGCCGGGCGGTTCTGCGCCACGAGCGTCGACGTCAGGTCGATCTCGAAGAGGAAGCGCCACAGTGCCGCGTACGCGGCCGGATCCCGGGCCTCCAGGTCGCGCAGCACGACCCTGCCGTGTGCGCCCGAGACGTCCCACTGCGGGGTGTTGTGGAACCGGGCGTAGCCGACCGTCGCCCCGTCCCGCTCGGCGACGACGCACTGGAGCGGTGAGCCGCTGTCGCGGCCGCCGCCCTGGGGTGCCAGCACGGACAGGCGCTCCCACCCGGGCAGGCGGGCCGGCATGCCCGGCCGGTCGGCCACCTGGTCCGCGTACACCGCTTCGCACGCCGGCAGCGCGGACACCGGATCGGCGTACCGCAGCCGCACCCCGTCCCTGTCGTCGCCTGCGGGTACCTCCAGGCGTACGCGAGACGTGTCGATGGTGGTCGACAGCTGCTGCGTGGCCATGCCGTAGCCGAAGCGGCCGTAGATCTCCGGCTCGGAGGCCACCAGGGCCGCCAGCGGTTCACCCCGCTCGCGGATGTCGTCCAGCTGGCGCCGCATCATGGCCGTCATCAGCCCGCGCCTGCGGTGCGTAGCGGCGACGCTCACCATCGTCACCCCGGCCGTGTCCACCAAGGCGGCTCCGGGCACCGACAGGCGCAGCGAGAACGCTCCGGCGGTACCCACGCACTCGTCGCCGTCCCAGGCGCCGATCGACCGGTCGTGTTCGGTCAGGCTCTGCCACAGCTCCCGCGTCTCAGGGGGTGTGGGCGGTCCGCCGAACGCCCGTTCCAGGGTCCGGTACCAGGTGTCCCATTCCTGGGCCTCCAACGTCCGCAACTGTGGCGTCATAGGCCACCTCTACCAGGGACTTTTCGTGGCGGAGGCATTACGGGGCGGGGTGCCACCCGACTGGGTCACCCGGAGGATCCGGCAGCGTTCGCCCGGGCCGGGGCTTGACGGCCCGCACCGGAACATATGACACTCGGAGTGCAAGTTGTTTTGTGGCAATTAGTGGCAATTGTTCGCTGCCCGTGACGAAAGGCGAGACATGTCCGTCCACAGCGCCCGAGCGTGTGCCGGGCCGAGCCGTTCCCGTGAAGGTCAGGGCACAACCGGGCAGTGCAAGCCGTCGGCGGGGCCCGCGCGCGTGGCGGCCTACGCCGCCGCAGGCGCGGCCGTGGCCGCCGTGTGGGCCCTCGGCGGGCACATGCCCGCGTCGGAGCACGCGCTGCGCGTCCTCGTGGTGGTGCTCTGCGTCAGCCTGGTCGGACGCTTCGCCGGCCGCCGTCTCGCCCGCGCCGGGCGGGCCCCGCTCGACCGGGCCCTGTTCTTCGGCCTGGTGGCGGGGAAGGTCCTCCTGGTGGGAGTGGCCCTGCTCGTCGACTGGCTGGCCGGCCTGTGGTTCTCCGAACCGACCCTGATCACTGCCGCGTTCCTCTTCGCCGTGGTGACCGTCGGCGGTCCCGCCCTGCACGGCAAGCTGTCGCACGGCACGCAGACCTCGGCCTGGGCCGACCCGCTGCGGATCAGTCCTCCAGCAGCTGCCGCAACCGGCAGGCGTACCATGCGGTCGCCGCGCACACCGCCGCGTAGATGACGATGCCCTGGAGTGCGAAGTTGACGTAGTGGAACTCCCACTGTGCCGCCCCCGGTTCGGTGCCGTACCTGGGGTTCTCCCAGATGTACGGAAGGAGCTGGGCGACGAGCCCGCCCAGGCACTGGGCCGCGATGTAGAGGGCGGCCAACTCCCCGAGGCGCCGCAGCCAGGCCCGTCGGTCGGTGCGGATCAGGGCGCGGACTCCGGCGAGCGCGTTCCCGGGCTGCCATCGCGGGCCCGCCGGGGCGACCCGGGCGCAGACCGCGGGTACCAGGACCACGGCCGCGATCACGAGCCCGACCAGCAGTGCGTTCAGCAGTCCCGCCGTGCTTTCCGAGCTGACCCGGCTGCGGCCCTGGGGTGCGAGGAGCACCGCCAGGATCGGGAGGTGGGTGATCAGGGCGGCGAGGTACACGCGGCCGAGCAGCGCAGCCGAGGGCGGACCGGGGCGAAGCGGGCTCGAACGGGTCGGTGCCTGGGGTGCGGTCATGGGGGCTGATCCCATCACATCCTTTCACTTTGGTGAAGCAATTTTCTTCACCAAAGTGAAAGACTTGTACGCTGGCCGCATGAGTACCGAACGGGACGGCGCCGCGCTGGGCCACGAGCTCAGCCTGTGGGTGGTGCTCTACCACGAGCAGCTCGCGGCCCGCCTGCACGTCAACGCCACCGAGCACAAGGTGCTCGGCATCATCGCCCGCACCCCCGGCACCACTCCCGGTCGGCTCGTCGCCGGGACCGGCCTCAGCAACGCCGCCATCACCAAGATCATCGATCGGCTCGCCGCTCTCGGATACGTCGAACGCGCGAGGGATCCCGGCGACCGCCGCCGGTTCACCCTGACGGCCACGGCCGCGCACCGCCGCGTCCTGGGTGCGGCCATGGCCCCGATGACGGCAGGGATGGCCGAAGTGGTGCAAGGCCTCGACGAGTCCGAACTGGCCGCCGTCGGCCGCTGGCTCACCGGAACCGTCGCCGTCATGCGCGAGGCCGCGCTCACCCTGGCCGAGGAGAACCGCAGCGGTGACCTGGGGGGTGTGGGTTTGATAGGAGCCCGCCGGGGAGGCAAAACAAACCCCCCCCGAACAGGCCGGGGTATTT
>NZ_JBSGXU010000028.1:0-21821 GCF_053610205.1 Streptomyces sp. NPDC054932
GCCCCGCCGAGTGGCGGGGCCCACGGCCGTACGGGCCCGGTTTGACCCTCCGGAACCGGCCCCGTAACCTAGACCGTCGGCGTGTCTCAGTGCGCGCCGCGCTCCTGAGCACCTTCCTCACGTTCCGTGCGCGCAAGCGTCGTGCGAGAGAGGCCGCTCGTCCAATCCGGATCGGTGCAGTTCTGTCCTTGGGGCAGGGCCTGCCTGAGCGGCTGGCTTCAGGAGCATCCGTCCCGAGTGAGAGAGAGATCCGCGTGTACGCCATCGTGCGCAGCGGTGGTCGCCAGCACAAGGTTGCTGTCGGCGACATCGTTGAGGTTGACAAGATTTCCACTGCCAAGGTTGGCGACACGGTCGAGCTCTCGACCCTGCTCGTTGTCGACGGCGAAGCCGTGACCAGCGACCCGTGGGTCCTGGCCGGCATCAAGGTCACGGCCGAGGTCGTGGACCACCACAAGGGCGCCAAGATCGACATCCTGCGCTACAAGAACAAGACCGGCTACCGCCGTCGCCAGGGTCACCGCCAGCAGTACACGGCGATCAAGGTCACCGGTATCCCCGCGGCTGCGAAGTAAGAGGGACTGAGACATGGCACACAAGAAGGGCGCATCGTCCACCCGGAACGGGCGCGACTCCAATGCCCAGCGGCTCGGCGTGAAGCGCTTCGGCGGTCAGGTCGTTTCCGCTGGTGAGATCCTCGTCCGCCAGCGCGGCACCCACTTCCACCCGGGTTCGGGTGTCGGTCGTGGTGGCGACGACACGCTGTTCGCGCTGCTGGCCGGTTCGGTCCAGTTCGGCACGCACCGTGGCCGCAAGGTCGTCAACATCGTTCCGGCCGCCTGATCCAGCTTCGGCTGATCGAGCGTTCGTAACTTCCCGAGGGCGGATCTCAGCTCTTCCCGGCGAAAGCCGGGAAGAGAGGTCCGCCCTCGGCGCGTTGTCATACAGACCACGTTTTAATGGGCAGCAAGGCCTGCCCGGGACATTCCCGTATGTATCTGGAGGAACACCCATGACCACCTTCGTGGACCGCGTCGAGCTGCACGTCGCCGCGGGTAACGGGGGCCACGGCTGCGCCTCCGTTCACCGGGAGAAGTTCAAGCCGCTCGGCGGCCCCGACGGCGGCAACGGCGGCCGTGGCGGCGACGTCATCCTGGTGGTGGAGCAGGCGATCACCACGCTGCTGGACTACCACCACAGCCCCCACCGCAAGGCCACCAACGGCAAGCCCGGCGAGGGCGGCAACCGCTCCGGCAAGGACGGCACGGACCTGGTCCTGCCCGTTCCGGACGGCACCGTCGTCCTCGACAAGGAGGGCAACGTCCTCGCCGACCTCGTCGGCCAGGGCACCACCTACGTGGCCGCCGAGGGCGGCCGTGGTGGCCTCGGCAACGCCGCGCTGTCCTCCGCCCGCCGCAAGGCCCCCGGCTTCGCGCTGCTCGGCGTACCCGGTACCACCGGTGACATCGTCCTGGAGCTCAAGACCGTCGCCGACGTGGCGCTGGTCGGCTTCCCGAGCGCCGGCAAGTCCTCGCTGATCTCGGTGCTGTCCTCGGCCAAGCCGAAGATCGCGGACTACCCCTTCACCACCCTCGTCCCGAACCTGGGCGTCGTCACGGCCGGCTCGACCGTCTACACGATCGCCGACGTCCCGGGCCTGATCCCCGGCGCCAGCCAGGGCAGGGGCCTGGGCCTGGAGTTCCTGCGCCACGTCGAGCGCTGCTCGGTGCTGGTGCACGTCCTGGACACCGCCACGCTGGAGTCCGACCGCGACCCGATCGCCGACCTCGACGTCATCGAGGAGGAGCTCAAGCTCTACGGCGGCGGCCTGGAGAAGCGTCCGCGCCTCGTCGTCCTCAACAAGGTCGACATCCCGGACGGCCAGGAGCTCGCGGACATGGTCCGCCCGGACCTGGAGGCCCGCGGCTACAAGGTCTTCGAGGTCTCCGCGGTCGCCCGCACGGGCCTGAAGGAGCTCTCCTACTTCCTCGCCGAGGTCATCGCCAAGGGCCGCTCCCGCAAGCCGAAGGAGGAGGCGACCCGTATCGTCATCCGCCCGAAGGCCGTGGACGACGCCGGCTTCACCGTCACCTACGACGAGGTCGAGGACGTCTACAACGTGCGCGGCGAGAAGCCGGAGCGCTGGGTCCGCCAGACGGACTTCAACAACGACGAGGCCGTCGGCTACCTCGCGGACCGCCTCAACCGCCTCGGTGTCGAGGAAGCGCTCAAGAAGGCCGGCGCCCGCGCCGGCGACGGCGTGGCCATCGGCTCCGACGAGAACGCGGTCGTCTTCGACTGGGAGCCGACCGTCATGGCCGGCGCCGAGATGCTGGGCCGCCGCGGCGAGGACCACCGTCTGGACGCCCCGCGCCCGGCCACCACCCGCCGCAAGGACAAGGAAGCCAAGCGCGGGGACTCGGCGCAGAAGGAATACGACGAATTCAAGCCGTTCTGAGACCCTCCCGAGGGACTTGTGCCCGGAAGGTTTGAAGGCGCCTTTATGTGGGTCGCCTAGGATCTTCCGGGTGAACAGCAGCAACCTCCCCACGGTTTCCGTCGTGGTCATCGCGTACAACGACGCCGGGCTCGTGGGCGAGGCCGTCTCCTCGGCCCTCGCCCAGGGCCCGGTGGTCGCCGAGGTCATCGCGGTGAACGATGCTTCGTCCGACAGCACCGCGCGGGTGCTGGACGATCTGGCCGCCGTCCACCCCCGCCTCAAGGTGGTGCACCGGACGGAGAACAGCGGGGGGTGCGGTACCCCGCGCAACGACGGGATCGCGGCCGCGTCCGGCCGGTACGTCCTCTTCCTCGACAGCGACGACATCCTGCCACCGGGGGCGGCCGACGCCCTGGTGCGCACCGCCGAGGAGCACCGGGCCCCGGTCACCGTGGGCGCGGCGGTCCGGCGCGAGCTGCCCCAGCACCACGACGTGCCGTGGATGCCCGGACTCCACACGCCCGGCGATGTGATCGAGCGGCCGGTGGACCGGCCGGATCTCGTCCGGGACACCCTCTGCGTCAACAAGCTGTACGAGCGCGCCTTCCTGGAGGAGCACGGCCTGCGGTTCCCCGACGGCCGGTTCATCTACGAGGACTTCGTCTTCACCGCCCGCGTGCTCGCCGCCGCCCCCCGCATCGCGGTCACCGGCGACCTCGTCTACGTGTGGCACGTGCGCCGCAGCGCCGCCCAGGTGTCGATCTCCCTGGACCGCAAGGACGTCGGGAACTGGCGCGCCCGCATCGAGGCCCACCGCACGGCCGCCGAGATCCTCGCCGAGGCATCCCCGGTGCTGGGCAGCGCCTGCCGGGTGAAGTTCCTGGAGTACGACCTGCGCATGTACCTGCGCGAGCTCGGCCGGGACCCCGAGTACCAGGCCGCCTGGTGGACCCTCACCAGGGAGTACGTCGACACCTTCCCCGAGGCCGACATCGAGTCCGCCGCGGCCCACGCCCGCTGGATCGTGTCGGTGCTGCGCGCCACCGCGACCCCGCCGGCCGATGTCGAGCGGCTCACCCGGCTGGCCGCCGAACCGCCGCGGCTGCTGCCGCCGTACGCGACCGGCCCCACCGGCGCGCCGGTGTGGAGCGAGGAGCTCCCGGTCGAGCTGGTGGGCCTGCCCGGGCTGCCGGTCGCCGAACTGCCCGTCACCGTCGATGCCGAACCGGCCGGCCGCGGCGCCGTCCGGATCCATCTGCACGACCTGTACGGACGCCTCGCCGAGGCCGGTCCGGTCACCGCCCAGCTGAGCTTCCTGCCCCGTGCGGGCGGCGACCCGGTCCTCGCGCAGCCGGTTGCGCTGCACCCCGACCGCAGTGGCGGCTGGATCGCCGTCCTGCCCTTCCGCCTCTCCGATCTGGCCGTCACGGGCCGGCGCCAGGGGCTGCGCCGGATGCAGGCGTGGAACGTGGGGGTGGGCGTGCAGTGTGCCGACGGGAGCTCGGTGTTCACCTCCTTGCGCCCCCGGGGACGGCTGCTCCGCCGTCGGGCGCTGCCCAGCAGCCGGTACGGTGTTCTGCTGGCGCAGCCCTACCGGACGGGGGCCGGTGCCCTCGCGCTGCGCCTCGCGCCCGGCGCCGAGGGCGCGCTGTACCTCGTACGCAACCGTCTCCACCGGGCCCGGGCGGGCCGTGGGGCGGGCTGAAGGCCCCGGAAGCAGGCCCCGTGGGGCCGTTCCACACCACTGTGCTTTTCATCTGTGCTTTCATCCCGAAGTCGGACAGGACCCAGGAGACACACATGACGTTTCTGATCACCGGTGGCGCCGGATACATCGGCGCGCACGTCGTCCGCGCGATGCGGCTCGCGGGGGAGAAGGTCGTCGTCCTCGACGACCTCTCCACGGGCAACGAGGACCGCGTGCCGGAGGACGTCCCGCTGGTGGTCGGCTCCGTCCTGGACCCGCTGGTCCTGGAGGAGGTCATCCGCAAGCACAGGATCACCGGCGTGGTGCACCTCGCGGGCAAGAAGCAGGTCGGCGAGTCCGTCGAGAAGCCGCTGTACTACTACCACGAGAACGTGCAGGGCCTCACCGTCCTGCTCCAGGCCGTGGCCGCCGCGGGCATCCGCAACTTCCTCTTCTCCTCCTCCGCCTCCGTCTACGGCATGCCCGACGTGGACCTGGTCACCGAGGACACCCCGTGCGCGCCGCTGAGCCCCTACGGCGAGACCAAGCTGGCCGGAGAGTGGCTGGTGCGCGCCGCGGGCAAGGCGCACGGCATCTCCACCGCCTGCCTGCGCTACTTCAACGTGGCGGGCGCCGCGACCCCCGAGCTGGCCGACACCGGCGTCTTCAACCTGGTCCCGATGGTCTTCGAGCGCTACGACGCCGGCCAGGGCGCGAAGATCTTCGGTGACGACTACCCGACCCCGGACGGCACCTGCATCCGCGACTACATCCACGTCGAGGACCTCGCGGAGGCCCACGTGGCGGCCGCCCGCAAGCTCGCCGAGTGGGCCGCGGCCGGCGACCACAAGGACCTCACCGTCAACATCGGGCGCGGCGAGGGCGTCTCCGTCGCCGAGATGGTCGAGCTCCTGAACAAGAACACCGGGCACGACATCGCCCCCGTGATCAGCCCCCGCCGTCCCGGCGACCCGGCGAAGGTCGTGGCCTCGGCGGACAGGATCACCACCGAGCTGGGCTGGAAGGCCCGCCACGACGTCCGGGAGATGGTCGTCTCCGCCTGGGCGGGCTGGGAGGCCAACAAGGTCGCCCGCAAGGACGTCCACCGGGACGTCCACAAGGCCTGAGCCGCCCGACAGGAAGCGGACATGGAGCAGCCCGCCCCGGACGTGTCCGGGGCGGGCTGCTCCGCAGGTGCCGCGGAAGGTCCGGTCAGCGCTCCAGGAAGGAGAACAGCTCTTCCCACCGGTCGGTGATCTCGGCGCTGGAGTAGCGCTGCACCGAGTGGAAGGCGTTGTCCCCGAGCCGGTCGCGCAGCTCACGGTCGGACATCAGCGCGCGCAGGTGCCCGGCCAGCTCCATCGTGTTGCCGAGGCGGGCCAGCAGCCCGTCCTCGCCGTGGTCGACGATCTCCCGTACGCCCGGTGCGCAGTCGAAGGCGGCCGCCGGAACGCCCGCCGCCATCGCCTCCAGCAGCGTGATCGGGAACCCTTCGGCCCGTGAGGCCTGGGCGAAGACCGAAGCCGCGCGCAGCGCGCCCAGCACGTCGTCGGTGCTGCCCATCCACTCCACGGAGTCGTCCAGGCCCAGTGAGGTGCAGTACGCCTTCAGCGTCGCCTCCTCCATGCCCGCCCCGTAGATCTTCAGGGTCCAGTCGGGGTGGTGCGGTGCGACGTCCGCCCACGCGTCGAGCAGCAGGTCGACGCCCTTCTCGAAGGCGAGACGGCCGACGCACGCCACGACCTTCTCCGTGCGCGGAGCGGGGGACCCGGGCATGAAGGGCAGCGGGTTCGGCATGCTCCCCACGTTCTCCATGCCCGCCCGGATCCACAGGTCCGCGTCCTCGGGGGTCAGCACCAGAAGCCGGTCGACCTGCGGGTAGAAGCGGCGCACCCGCTCCCCGCGGGTGGACTTCTGACTGGCCTCGAACGACTCGTGACTCATCCCGATGACGGAGAAGCCCTTGGTGTCGGCGAGGGCCACCCACTCCATCGCCCAGACCTGGGTGACGATGACGACACCGCCCGGACGGGCCGCGCGCAGCAGCTCGCTCAGCTGCTCGGCCTTGACCCGCATCTGCGCCCGCCGGGCCGCCTGGCGGCGCCGCTCGGGCGCGTTCAGCCGGCCCTTGATCCCGCGCAGCCGGCGGGCCGACGGCGGGTGCGCGTCGTAGAGCGTGGTCATCGAGTACGGCAGGTCCTGCGGCAGCTTCTGGCGGATCTCATCGGCGACCGGGGCGATGCCCACGATGTGCACCCGGTGGCCCCGGTCGGTGAACTGCCGGGCCATCTGGTGCGACCAGGTGGTCACGCCGCCGAGTTCGTCGACGTTGTTGGAGACGATGAAGATGTCACGGCCGCCCGGGGTGGCGGTCTGCTGGCTCACTTGCCGCTCCTGGTGAAGAACTTCTCTACGATCTGGCGGGCCGCGTCCCCGCGGTCGTACTCGCCGAACTCGGCGAGGAAACGCTCCCGCGCCTGGGCGTACTTGACGTCCGCCTCCTCGAAGGCGGCGAGCGCCTGCAGGAGTTCGTCCGCCGTGGCCACCACCGGACCCGGGGCCTTCTCCTTCAGGTCGAAGTACGTGCCGCGGATGTCCGTGGCGTACTTCTCGTAGTCGTACGCGAAGAACAGCATCGGCCGGTCCAGGACCGCGTAGTCGAACATCACGGACGAGTAGTCGGTGATCAGTCCGTCGGCGAGGGCCAGCAGCGGGGTGATGTCGTGGTGCCGGGACACGTCGATGACGCGGCCCGCGACGGACGGCGGCAGCGAGACGCTGTTGAGGTAGTGGGTCCGCACCAGCAGCGTGAAGCGGTCGCCGAGCCTGTCCGCGAACTCCTCCACGTCGAAGGGGAAGGTGAAGCCCTCCACCGCGCCGTCCGCGCCCGCGCGGAAGGTCGGCGCGTACAGCAGGACCTTCTTGTCCGGGTCGATGCCGAGCTCGCCGGCGAGGGGGCCGCGGACCCGCTCACCGCTGTTCGCCTCGGTCCGGTGCGCCTCGACGAGGGCGTCGTTGCGCGGGTAGCCCGTGCGCAGCAGCACCTCGTCGCGCAGCCGGAAGCCCTTGGCGAGGGTCCGGGAGTCGTGCTCGGAGCGGATCAGGAAGTGGTCGAAGCGGTCGACGGCCGCCTGGAAGCGGGCCTGACCGGCCCGGCCCTGCGCCTTGGTGCGGGGCTCGTGGAAGCCCATCCGCTTGAGCGCCGAACCGTGCCAGGTCTGGATGTAGGTGGTACCCGGGCGCTTGGCCAGCGCCAGCGGGAAGCCCTGGTTGTCGACCCAGTACTCGGCCTGGGCCAGGGCCCGCAGGTACTGCCAGCTCCAGCGCTTGACCAGGGTGGCCTCCTTGGGGAAGCCGGTGGGCCTGGCGCCCGCGTACGACCAGATGGCCTCGAACGGCGCGCCCTGGCGGACCATCTCCTCGTAGATCGCCTTGGGGCTGTCGCTGTACTGCTTGCCCATGTGGCTCTCGAAGACGACCGTGCCCTTCTTGATCGGCAGCTTCGAGAAGACCTCGTGGTAGACCTTCACCTTCTGCTCGCCGGAGCCGATGTTCCGGCGGGCCCGCAGTGCCTTGCGCAGGCCCCGCTTGACCACGCCGGCCGCCTTGCCCTGTATGGCGTTGTTGATCAGGGACTGGGTGCGGACGGCGGCGGCGCCCTCGGCGCTCAGCACGTAGCTGAGGTTGCCCTTCTTGGTCACCTCGGGCCCGAAGCGGTCGGAGACCAGCCGGGTCAGCCGCGGGCGCACGCGCAGCCGGGCCGCCGAGTCCAGGTCGACCCCGCCGACCGAGACGCGGGTGGTGATCCGCTCGCCGCCGGCGGTCAGCTTGAGGCGGACGTCCCACACGGCGTCGATGATGCCGAGGGGGCGGACGGTGCTCGCGATGTCGGCGGTGCCGGTCCACTCGATCGTGTCACCGGCGTGGCGCACGGTTGCCACGGGGAAGGCGAACGACCGCACGCCGATCTGGCGGCGGGCCCGGAATTCGAGGGTGGCCTTCAGGTCGGCGTCGGCCGGGATCCGGCCCAGCGGATTCACGACGGAGCCGGACATGGTGACCGTGCCGCGGCCGTCGTCCTCGTAGGAGGTGAGGCGGTTGCCCACGGTGAGGGAGGTGAGCGGGGTGGTGTGGAACGCCTGCTCGGTGACGTCCAGTATCCGGCGGGCCTCGGCGGAGTCGGGGCCGTCGATGTGCTGCGAGCACCAGTAGACGCGGCCTTCGCGCTCGGCGAGCGGGGAGGTGAGCCGGCCCTTGTTGGTCATGGCGTCGGCGGCCGGGAGCAGGTTGTCCCAGTCCTCCTTGCCCAGCAGGTACGCGCAGATCGCCTGGAGGTACGTGACGTTCTCGTACGCGGCCGGGTCGATCCCCGCGAGGTAGCCGTTGGCGAGGCGGGCGAACTCCTGGCGGTACTCGTCGCTCAGCAGCGGCAGGTCGCGCAGGTGCAGCACCAGGTCGTGCTTGAGGAACTTGGCGTCCTTCGCGGACTTGATGTCCGTGTGGCCCTTCTCGGCCAGCAGACGGTCGACGCGGCGGTGGATCTCCATCCGGTGGACGAAGTTCGCGATCTCGTGGCGCCGGTTGCTGATCGACAGGGCCGCGGCCTTCTCGACCACGTTCCAGAAGTAGACGTGGTTCGGGATCAGCGTGATGCGGCGCGCGGCCACGTACGCCTGCGCGGAGAAGAGCAGGTCCTCGTAGTGGATGCCGACCGGGAACTCCAGGCCCTGCTCCAGCAGGAACTCGCGCCGGTAGCACTTGTTCGTGGAGAGGGTGTCGTAGACCAGCAGGTCGGGGTACTCGGTGATCGACTCCAGGGTGCGGGTCCGGGCGTAGATCCAGGGGTACCACTCGGTGGTCTTGCCCCACCGGTTGTCGAGGTGCACGCGCACGCACATGCCCGAGACCAGGTCGGATCCGGTCCGCTCGGCGGCGTCCAGCATGTTCCGGCAGGCGTTGCGCTCCAGCACGTCGTCGCTGTCGAGGAACATCACGTACGTTCCGGTGGCCTGCTGGATGCCGTGGTTGCGCGGCGCACCGCAGCCGCCGCTGTTCTCCGGCAGCTGGAAGGCGCGCACTCTCCCCGGATGCGCAGATTCCAGTTCCTGGGCGACCGCGTACGAGCGGTCCTTGCTGCAATCGTCGACGATCACGACTTCGACGCTGTGCAGGGTCTGGTCCAGAACCGACCGGACTGCTGTCGGCAGACGCTCTGCGTCGTTGTAGACGATGACGACCACGGAGACGTCGGGCACGTGCACCTCGATCCCTTCGTTTCGTTTCGTTCAGCTGATTCCGCTTATCTCGTCAAAGCTACCGTGTGCCGCCCTCGACTCCGGCAGCCCGACTCCCGCCCGACCCTCTCCGTGCATACTTCTAAGGAAGAGGTGAGAGGCGGGTCCGGTCGCCGACAATCACCCGTTCGGATCCAGCAGGAAGTGTTCATGACGAAGCTGTCCGTAGTCGTCCCCTGTTACAACGAAGAAGCCGTCATCGACAGCTTCGATGCGGAGATCCGGAGGGTTCTGGACGCCCTCCCCGTCGAGTACGAGGTCTGCTACGTCGACGACGGAAGCCGCGACGGCACCCTCGGCAAGCTCCGGAAGATCGCCGCCGAGTACGGCGACCAGACCCGCTACGTCTCCTTCAGCCGGAACTTCGGCAAGGAGGCCGGCATGCTCGCTGGCCTGCGCGAATCCACGGGCGACGCCGTCGTGATCATGGACGCGGACCTCCAGCACCCGCCGGAGCTCATCGCGACCATGCTGGAGCACTACCGGCAGGGCCACGACCAGATCATCGCCCGCCGCACGCGCGAGGGCGACAAGAAGCTCCGGTCCGCGCTCAGCAGCCTCTACTACCGCGGCGTCAACCGCTGGGTCGACGTGGAGCTCACCGACGGAGTCGGCGACTTCCGTATGCTCTCGCGCCCGGCCGTGGACGCCCTGCTGTCGCTGCCGGAGTACAACCGCTTCTCCAAGGGCCTGTTCTCCTGGATCGGCTTCGACACGGTCCACTTCGACTACCGCAACGCACAGCGCGAGGCCGGCGAGACGAAGTGGAAGTTCGGCTCCCTGCTGAACTACGGCATGGACGGCCTGATCTCCTTCAACAACAAGCCGCTCCGGATCGGAATCTGGTTCGGCGTGTCGCTGGTCGCCCTGACCGGTCTGTACGCGCTGTGGATCACGATCATGGCGATCACCAACGGTGTCGAGTCCCCCGGATACGTCACCCTTGTGGCCATCATCACGGGCCTGGGCGGCGTACAGCTGATCATGCTGGGCCTGATCGGCGAGTACATCGGCCGCATCTACTACGAGACCAAGCGCCGGCCGCACTTCCTGGTGAAGGAGTCGCACGGAGCGCAGCCGCTCCCGCGGGACGGGCGCACCGCCGCCGCCCCGGCCGAGGAGCCGACGATCGTGGAGCGCAGCGCCCGATGAGTCGCAGGGACCAGCTCGGCCAGGTCTTCCGCTTCGCCCTCGTGGGCGGGGTCAACACCGGCACCTTCTTCGGCATCTACCTGCTCCTGCACCCGTGGATGCCGTACTTCGCCGCCTACACCCTCGCCTTCGTGCTGTCGATGATCGGGTCGTTCTTCATGAACACCTACTTCACCTACCGCACCCGGCCGACCTGGAAGAAGTTCCTCCTCTTCCCGCTGACGAACGTCACCAACTACGTCATCCAGTCCGTCGGCCTCTACGTCCTGGTGACCTGGGCCGGGATGGACACCCGGATCGCCCCGCTGGTCGCGGCCGTCGTGGCCATCCCCTTCACCTTCCTGCTCTCCCGCAAGATCCTCGTCCCGGGCGCCGCCCGGGCCGAGGAGGCCCAGCAGGTGGGAGCGGGGGCCTCGTCCAGGGGCTGAAACCCCCGAGCAGCCCCGCGCGGCCACCCCGTAGATTGAGACGGCAGGCATTTTGGGCAACAGGGGCAAGGGGACAGACGTGTCAGCGGCTAGGCAAGGTGTCGTGGACGCCCGCAGGATCGTGGTCAAGGTCGGCTCCTCCTCCTTGACCACCGCGGCGGGCGGACTCGACGCCGACCGGGTGGACGCGCTGGTCGACGTCCTCGCCAAGGCCCGCAGCGGAGGCGAGAAGGAGATCGTCCTCGTCTCCAGCGGAGCCATCGCCGCCGGACTCTCCCCGCTCGGCCTGCGCCGCCGTCCCAAGGACCTGGCCCGGCAGCAGGCCGCCGCGAGCGTCGGGCAGGGCCTGCTCGTCGCGCGCTACACCGCCTCCTTCGCCCGGTACGGCGTCCGCGTCGGCCAGGTGCTCCTGACCACGGACGACACCAGCCGCCGCGCCCACTACCGCAACGCCTACCGGACCCTCGACCAGCTCCTCGCGATGGGCGCCCTGCCCGTCGTCAACGAGAACGACACCGTTGCCACGGACGAGATCCGCTTCGGCGACAACGACCGGCTTGCGGCCCTCGTCGCCCACCTGGTCCGCGCGGACCTCCTGGTCCTCCTCTCGGACGTGGACGGCCTCTACGACGGCGACCCCTCCCAGCCCGGCACCACCCGCATCGAAGAGGTCAGCGGGCCCGAGGACATCGCGCACGTCTCCATCGGCAGCGCAGGCAAGGCGGGCGTGGGCACCGGCGGCATGGTCACCAAGGTCGAGGCGGCCCGGATCGCGGCCGCCGCCGGGATCCCCGTGGTGCTGACCTCCGCGAGCCAGGCCGCCGACGCCCTCGCCGGACGGGGGACCGGCACGCTGTTCCACGCCACCGGGCGCCGCTCGGCGGACCGGCTGCTCTGGCTCCAGCACGCGTCGACCCCGCAGGGGCACCTGGTCCTGGACGACGGCGCCGTCCGCGCCGTCACCCAGCGGGGCAGCTCGCTGCTGCCCGCGGGGATCGCGGCGGTCGAGGGCGACTTCGTCGCCGGGGACCCGGTGGAACTGCGCTCGGCGGACGGCCGCGCCGTCGCCCGGGGCCTGGTCAACTTCGACGCGAAGGAGCTCCCGCAGCTCCTCGGCCGCTCCACTCGCGAGCTCGCGCGGGAACTCGGACCCGCGTACGAGCGGGAGGTCGTCCACCGGGACGATCTGGTCCTGCTGGAGGGCTGAGGTTCGGCAAAAGCGCAGCGCGGCTGCGCGTGGACTGGTCAACTGTGAAGGGCGGACCGACCCGCGTGATGGAGACAGGAGGCGACTGGTGAGACGAGCGCTGACCAGCGTCGGCACAGGGGACGGTGACGGCGGCGGTGGCGGGGAGGAGCAGGATCACGCGTCGCGCCTGTGGCACGTGACCCTGAGCGTCTCCGGCAAGCCGGCCCTGCTGTCCGAGGTCCGGCGCGGGCTGGAACAACTGGCCCACGACCACCCCTTCCTGCTGACCAGCCGGTACGCCGACGACCACGCGGAGATCCGCTACTGGGAAGAGGCCCGCGACCTCCACGACGCGGCGGCCGTCGCCCTGCGCCTGTGGGGCGAGCACCGCTCCTCGGCGCAGCTCCCGCCCTGGGAGATCGTCGGCCTGGAGGTCATCGACCGCGCCACCTACCACCAGCGGGTGGCGGAGGGCTACGGCCCGCCCCCGGCCCACCCGGTGGGCGTCCACCCGTACTAGCTCCCACCCCGTCGGGAACCATCCGGCCCCGTCGGAGGGGCGGGGCGGGGAGAAGGCCCCGTGCAGCGGCCCCGCAGTCGGCCGGCGCCCGCCGTCTCGCGGGGTGGAACCCCGGCGGCCGGCCACCGGCTGGGGATTACCCTGGGCGGCATGACCTCGCTCGATGCCGCCACCGCCACCTCGCCCGTCATCGCCACCGCGCAAGCGGCCCGCACCGCCGCCGCGGCGATCGCCCCACTCCCGCGGTCCGCCAAGGACACCGCCCTGCTGGCGATCGCGGACGCGCTGGAGGCCCGTACGGCCGAGATCATCACCGCCAACGCCGTGGACACGGACAAGGCCCGCGCCGCCGGTACCAGCGAGACCGTCATCGACCGCCTCACCCTGACCCCGGAGCGGGTCGCCGCCATCGCCTCCGACGTGCGCGACGTCGCCGCCCTGCCCGACCCGGTCGGTGAGGTCGTCCGCGGCAACACCCTCCCCAACGGCATCGACCTCCGGCAGATCCGCGTCCCGCTCGGCGTCGTCGGCATCATCTACGAGGCCCGCCCCAACGTCACCGTCGACGCCGCCGCCCTCTGCCTCAAGTCGGGCAATGCGGTCCTCCTGCGCGGCAGTTCCTCCGCCTACTCCTCCAACACCGCGCTCGTCGCCATCCTGCGGGACGCCGTGGAGAGCGCCGGCCTGCCCGCCGACGCGATCCAGCTCGTCCCCGGCGAGTCCCGTGACTCCGTCCGTGAGCTGATGCGTGCCCGCGGCCTCGTCGACGTGCTCATCCCGCGCGGCGGCGCCTCCCTCATCAGGACCGTGGTCGAGGAGTCCACCGTCCCGGTCATCGAGACCGGTACCGGCAACTGCCACGTCTACGTCGACGCCAAGGCCGACCTGGACATGGCGGTGGACATCCTCATCAACTCCAAGGCCCAGCGGCCCTCCGTCTGCAACGCCGCCGAGACCCTCCTCGTCCACCGCGACATCGCCGACGCCTTCCTGCCGCGCGCCCTCGACGCGCTCGCCGACGCCGGCGTCACCGTCCACGGCGACGCCCGGGTGCTGGCCGCCGCCGAGGGCAGCAAGGTCACCGCCCTGCCCGCCACGGACGAGGACTGGGCGGCCGAGTACCTGTCCTACGACATCGCCGCCGGTGTCGTGGACTCCCTCGACGACGCCGTCACCCACATCCGCCGCTGGACCTCCGGTCACACCGAGGCGATCGTCACCACCTCGCAGGCCGCGGCGCGCCGCTTCACCCAGCTGGTCGACTCGACCACGGTCGCCGTGAATGCATCCACTCGGTTCACGGACGGTGGTCAGTTCGGCTTCGGTGCCGAGATCGGCATCTCCACCCAGAAGCTGCACGCCAGGGGCCCGATGGGCCTTCCTGAGCTGACCTCCACCAAGTACATCGTCACCGGAGACGGTCACATTCGGTAGTCGAGCCCTGAGCGCGGTGTGGCCGGATTTCGGCGGACACCCTGCCCAAGGAGGCCCCCCAGGTCTAGGCTGGTCCCGTGCCGGACGACGTGGGGGGCAAGCCGTTCCCGGACGACGGGGAGCCCGACGACGACCGCGGAGGCGCGGAGTACGACTTCGCCTCCGTGGTGTTCGACGAGGACTTCGTCCGGAACGCCGAGATCCGTGAACCGAGTGCCGCCGAGCGTCAGCGCGCGGCCGACCGGGCGCGCGCGGAGGCCGAGGCCGCCCGTGCCGTGCCGGGCGGCTGGACGGGCGAGGACGACTACGACAGCTACGGTTACGGCCACCCCGACGGGTACGACGACGACCACGGCTGGGACCACGAGCGGGGCCACGAATACCCGGACGGCCCGTACGGGGCCTACGGCGGCAGCCTGCGCCCGTACCGCGGCCGCGCCCCCTGGCTGCGCCCGGTCGCCTGGGTGCTCGCCTTCGTGATGGGCCTCGGCATGGTGGCGCTCGCCTTCAGTGCCGTCTACCGCAGTACCTCGGGCGAGGCGGACCCCGCTCCGGCGCCCGCCAGCACCCCCAGGGGCGAAGTCACCGGCGTCGGCGCGTTTACGTACCCCTCCGTTCGCCAACCCTGAAGGTACGACCCCACTCGCATACGCCGGAGCTGGGGGCTTCTCTGAAGCGGGGACAGCGGGGAGAAGCGATGGCCGTGCCAGGAGATCCACCCAACAGCACCCCCGAGGGCATGGGCGGGGGCGACGACGAGTTCCGGTCGGACGAGTACCGATCGGTGGTGTTCGACGAGGACTTCGTCCGGGCTGCCCGGCTCCAGGAGTACTCCGCACAGGAACGCATGGGCGAACACGCCCGCGCGGTACGCAGCCGCTCCATCTGGTCCGGCAGCGGCGCCGCGTCCGGGACCGGCACGCCCGGCCGGGGCGCCCGGCAGGGCATGCTGCTCGTGCTGCTCATCGCCACGGCCTTCGCCGCCGCCGTCTACATGGGGCTGCGCAACCCGTACGTCCCGCCGGCCGGGGGTCCGGCCCAGGCGCTCAGCAGCACGGTGGTCCCGCTCGCGCCGGCCACCGTGGTGCCCGCCGGGCGGCCGGTCGATCTGTACGCGAAGAGTCCCGCAGCCGACTACCGGGTCGGGGCGGCCGGGATCACCCTGCCGGCCGTGCGCCGCACCCACCACTTCACCGACGCCCAGGTCGTCACCGCGCTGTCCGTCGCCAAGGACTACCTCGTGCAGTCCTCGCTGGACCCCGACATCCTGGCCGGCGCCGCCTCCCGGCCGGTGCGCGTCCTGCTCGATCCCGACCAGCTGGCGCAGTTCGACCGCAGCATGACCTCGCCCTCCGGCGACGGCCGCCACGCGGCCACCGGCTGGCTGGTCCGCTTCGACCAGGCCACCGCCGTCGTGGCCGATTCCCGGGTCCGGGTGAGCGGAACGATCGCCTTCGAGGAGGTGGGCCAGGACGTGCTGGAGGTCACCACAGACCACACCTTCGTGTACGCCGTACGTCCGGCCACCGGAGCCCCGGCCGCGGCCGACGGCGCCTCGCTCTTCACCGTCCGCCGCGAGCTGCGGCTGCGCTTCGACCGCGAGGACCTGGAGGCCCGGCGGCTCGAGCTGGCCTCGGCCTATGTGATGGCGGGGCCGCAGGACTGCTCCGCCGACCCGGCCGGGGGCTTCCGCCCGGTCCTGGCCGGAGCCGGCCCGACCACCGTGGGCCCGGCCGCGAGCGACCCGTACGCCAGCGGCCAGCCGCGGCGCACGGCCGGGCTGTGCGGTGTGCTGGCACAGCCCACGACCCCGCCCACGAACCAGCCCACGGCCCCGCAGGCCCGTCCCGTCAGCCCTGCTCCGTAGCGCCGCTCCCGCCCTTGCCCTCGGCCGTCCTGCCGGTGCCGGATCCGCCGGAGGCGCCGGCGCCGGTGAACTTGTCGCGGAGCTTGCCGCCCAGGTCGCCCGCGCCGCCCGCGATGTCTCCCACCAGCTTCAGCAGCGGGTCCTTGCTGGTGCGCACCGTGTCGGCGTAGTGCGCGGCGGACTGCCGGAAGGAGTCGGTCACCGAGGCGTCCTTGTCCTCCTCCCGCCGCGGGTAGTGGCCGTCCATGATCCGCTGGTGGTCGCGGCTCTCCGCCCACTTCTTCAGCTCGGCCGCCCGCACCGTGGTGAAGGGGTGCGTCCGGGGCAGCAGGTTCAGGATCTTCAGCACGGAGTCGCGCAGGTCGCCGCTCGACTCGTACTCCTCGGCCTGGGCCAGGAAGGCGTCCACGTTCATCTCGTGGAGGTGGTTGCCGCCCGCGATCTTCATCAGCCCCCGCATGGAGGCCTGTACGTCCTGCCCCACCAGCAGACCGGCCCGGTCGGCCGAGAGCTCCGACTTGCGGAACCACTCCCGCAGCGCGGTCACGATCGTCATGATCGCCACATTGCCCAGCGGGATCCACGCGATCTTCATCGCCAGGTTGGTCAGGAACAGCAGGATCGTGCGGTAGACCGCGTGCCCCGACAGCGCGTGGCCCACCTCGTGGCCCACCACCGCCCGCATCTCCTCCTCGTCGAGGAGCTCGACGAGGCCCGTGGTCACCACGATGATCGGCTCGTCCAGGCCGATGCACATGGCATTGGGGTTCGGGTCCTGCTGCACGTACATCTGCGGGACCTTCTCCAGGTCCAGGATGTAACAGGCGTCGCGCAGCATGGCGTGCAGATGCGGGAACTGCGTCTCGCCCACCCGCACCGATTCCGACAGGAACAGCAGCCGCAGGCTCCGCTCAGGGAGCAGTCCGCTCAGGGCCTTGAACACCGTGTCGAAGCCGCTCAGCCTGCGCAGCGCAACCAGCGCGGAGCGGTCCGCAGGATGCTCGTACGCCCTTGAGGAAATACCGGGGAACCTCCTGCGGTCCCGTGCCGGTGCCTTCTCGAATCCCGTATCCGTCATAGCGCCCTCCCCTGGATGGAACTGCTCGACCCTGCGTCTATCCTCTCCAACGCCTGAGTCGGCGTGAGCGTGCCCCAGGCCCCCGCATACGATGTGAGCGAAGTCTCCGCCCGCTCCCGACTCGATAGGTACCTGCCTGATGAGCCTCTCCTCCACCGCCCACAACCTGGTCGTCCTCGCCTCGGAGGGGGCCGAGCAGCACGGCGGCAACCACGACAGCCTGAACCCGTACCTGACCGGCGGTGGCGCGTTCCTCATCCTCATGCTGATGCTCTGGGTGACCACGCGCCTGAACCGCGACCGCTGAGCCCGCCGAGACCGCAGCGTCCCCCGGGCCAGTAGGCTCTGCGCTCATGGGAGAGCAGGAGATGCCTACCGGTCCGGTCAAGCGCCGGCTCGGCGTGATGGGCGGGACATTCGACCCGATCCACCACGGACACCTGGTGGCCGCCAGCGAGGTGGCCGCCCTTTTCCACCTCGACGAGGTGATGTTCGTGCCGACCGGCGAGCCGTGGCAGAAGTCGCAGCGGGCCGTGTCGCCCGCCGAGGACCGCTACCTGATGACGGTCATCGCCACGGCCTCGAACCCGCAGTTCTCGGTGAGCCGCATCGACATCGACCGCGGCGGGCCGACGTACACCATCGACACCCTGCGGGACCTGAAGGCGCAGAACGACGACGCCGATCTGTTCTTCATCACCGGTGCCGACGCGCTTGCGCAGATCCTGACCTGGCGCAACGCCGAAGAGCTCTTCTCGCTCTCCCACTTCATCGGAGTCACCCGGCCGGGCCACGTGCTCACCGACGACGGACTGCCGAAGGGCGGCGTCTCCCTGGTGGAGGTGCCCGCGCTCGCCATCTCCTCCACCGACTGCCGCGCGAGGGTCGCCCAGGGGGATCCTGTCTGGTACTTGGTGCCGGACGGTGTGGTGCGCTACATCGACAAGCGTGAGCTGTACCGGGGAGCCTGAGCTTCCGGAGAGAGGGGCCCGCGGTGAACGACCGACAGGATCCGTACGACCCGTATGCCGCCCAGGAGCAGCAGCTCATCGGCTACGACGCGTACGGGCGGCCGGTGTACGGCCAGGTGCCCGCGCAGCCCGCCCAGCCCGCTCCGTCCGCCGCGCAGCAGTACGCGCAGCAGTACGAGCAGCAGTACGGCTACGACCAGCAGGGCTACGGCCAGCAGCAGCCGCAGCAGTACTACCCGCAGCAGCCGGCCGCCCCGGGGTACGGGCAGGAGTACGGGCAGCAGGAGTACACCCAGGCGCAGCCCGCCTACGGGTACGACACGCAGCAGACCCAGCAGTGGATCCCGCAGCAGGCCGCCCCTGAGCCCCAGGCCCCCGCCGGGCGGCCGGCCGCCCAGGTCCCCGAGCCGCGCCGGCCCGACAGCGAGCCGGGCGGTGACACCGGCGGCGAGCGCGCGGCGGACCGGGACTACCGCACCGAGATGTTCGCCTTCATCGACCAGCCGGACGAGGACTCCGAGGACGTCATCGACTGGCTCAAATTCACCGAGAGCCGCACCGAACGCCGCGAGGAGGCCCGCCGCCGCGGCCGCAACCGGGTGGTGGCGCTGATCGTCGTCCTCGCCCTGTTCGTCGTCGGCGGCCTCGGATACCTCTGGTACGCGGGCAAGCTGCCGTTCCTCGAGGGCCCCGGGGACAAGAAGACGGGCGCGACCGCCGACGCCGGCTCGCAGAAGCGCGACATGATCGTCGTCCACCTGCACAACACCAAGAAGGGCGGCACCTCCTCGGCGCTGCTCGTCGACAACGTCACGACCAAGCAGGGCGCCACCGTCCTGCTGCCGAACACCCTCGGCGTCACGCTCCAGGACGGGACGGCCACGGCCCTCGGCAAGTCCGTCGAGGAAGGCGGCCTCGGCACCCGCGAGGCCCTCGACTCGGTGCTCGGCACCAGCATCGGCGGCACCTGGCGCCTGGACACCCCGTTCCTGGAGAACCTGGTCGAGCTGGTCGGCGGCATCGAGGTCGACACCGACACCGCGGTCCCGGCCGACGAGGCGACCAAGGCCCCGGCCGTGGCCCAGGGGCAGAAGCAGAGCCTGAGCGGGCCCATGGCCGTCGCGTACGCCACCTTCCGCGGCCAGGGCGAACCGGAGGCCAAGCAGCTGGAACGCGTGGGCAAGGTGCTCCAGGCGGTGCTGCGCAAGGTTCCGAGCGATCCCAAGGCCGCGGCGGTGACCGTCGAGAGCATCGGCCAGATCCTCGATCCGGCCCTGAACGCGCAGACCCTCGGGGCGCTGCTGTCCCGGCTCGGCCAGCACGCCAAGGTGGGCGCGTACCGCACCGACGTCCTCGGCGTGAAGCCGGACGGCACGCTCACGGACGACGCCAACAAGAAGGTCGTCAAGGAGGTGCTGGGCGGCTCCGTCGCCGCGGCGCAGCCCGGTGCGGCCCCGCGCGTCGGCCTGAAGGACGCCACCGGCGACGAGAAGACGCAGATCGCGGCGAAGGCGGCGCTGATGAACGGCGGCTACACCTTCGTGGACGGCGGCAAGGCCGACAAGACGGCGTCCACCTCGCAGATCACCTACCAGGACGACGCGCAGCGGGACCGTGCGATCGAGGTCGCCAAGACGCTGGCGCTGCCCGAGACGGCCGTGAAGAAGGCCGAGAGCACCGTGAACGCGGAGATCGTGGTGATCCTCGGCAAGGACTACAAGGCGTCCTGACCAGGTCTACGGAGGGGCCCCGAGGGGGCCCGCGCCCGCGCGGGACGTTCCGCGCGGGCGGTGTCGGCGGTACATGAGACCCTTGTAAGGATCTGCCCGCCAACCCGAAAGCATGGCCAGTGACCGCCACGGACCGCTCCATCGAGCTCATCACCGCCGCCGCCCAGGCCGCGGCCGACCGGCTCGCGCACGACATCATCGCGTACGACGTCAGCGACGTGCTGTCGATCACCGACGCCTTCCTGCTCGCCTCGGCGCCCAACGACCGCCAGGTCAAGTCGATCGTCGACGAGATCGAGGAGCGCCTGCTCAAGGAGCTCGGCGCCAAGCCGGTGCGCCGCGAGGGCGACCGCGACGCCCGCTGGATCCTGCTCGACTACGTCGACATCGTCGTCCACGTCCAGCACAGCGAGGAGCGTGTCTTCTACGCGCTGGAGCGCCTGTGGAAGGACTGCCCCGAGATCGAGCTTCCCGAGGACGCCAAGCTCACCATCGGCAAGGCCGAGGAGCACGCCAAGCTGCGCGAGGCGGCGGGCGACGACGAACTGGACGGTGATCTGTTCTGAGCGCGACCACCTCGGGCAAGTCCGGCAGGAAGATCGTCCTCTGGCGGCACGGCCAGACCTCGTGGAACCTGGAGCGCCGCTTCCAGGGCTCCACGGACATCGAGCTGACCGAAGCGGGTGTGGCGCAGGCGCGCCGCTCCGCGCGGTTGCTCGCCTCGCTGAAGCCGGACGCCATCGTGGCCTCCGACCTGCGGCGTGCCTCCGACACGGCGGCCGAGCTGGCCGCCCTCACGGGGCTGACGGTGTCGCGGGACCCGGCGCTGCGCGAGACGTACGCCGGCGAGTGGCAGGGCCTCACGCACGACGAGATCCTCGAGAAGTACGGCGAGCAGTACGCGGCGTGGAAGCGCGGCGAACCGGTCCGCCGCGGCGGCGGTGAGCTGGAGACCGAGGTCGCCGACCGCGCCGCGCCGGTGGTGCTGGAACACGCCGGACGGCTGCCGGAGTCCGGCACGCTCGTCGTGGTCAGCCACGGCGGCACCATCCGTACGACGATCGGGCGCCTCCTCGGCCTGGAGTCGTACTACTGGGAGGGCCTGGGCGGGCTCTCCAACTGCTGCTGGTCTGTCCTCGGCGAGGGCGCGCGCGGCTGGCGCCTGCTGGAGCACAACGCCGGCACGCTGCCGGAACCGGTGCTCGGCGACGACGACTGAGCGGCTTTCCGCCGCCCCCCGGCGGGGCTACCACCCGGATTTCACTTTCCGGCTGGTCACAGGCTAGAGTTCTTCTTGTTCGCAGCGCAGAACACCGGAGACGGGGGGAGCGCAGCGGAGAGCGGGGCTATAGCTCAGTTGGTAGAGCGCCTGCATGGCATGCAGGAGGTCAGGAGTTCAATTCTCCTTAGCTCCACAATCAGGATCCCGTCCCCAACAGGGGGCGGGATCCTTGCTTTTGTACCCTTTGCGTTTGCTGACCTGGCCCGCACCGGCATGGCAGAATCGGACCGCCGGAGGGGGAGACGACGGCCCGACGCGGGAGGGAGTCGCTGACGGATGGGTGCACACCGGCGCCGGTGCGACTGGTGCAACAACGGCACGCCGATCGTGCGGGACATGGACCCGGTCAACCCCGACTACCAGTACTGGTGCGAGGAATGCGCGCGGGCGCTGATCATAAAGGGCGACCCGATCGAGACGTACCGCGAGCTGGAAGGGGAGCCGATCTACGGCCGGCTGCTCGACGAGCACTGCACGCTCAAGCGGTTCTATCAGTTCGCGAGAGCGTGACAAGTTGGATCAAATCGGACATGGCCTGTGGTCGGTGGAAACCGATTTTTGGACCAGGGCCATGACCGTGTAATGTTTGGGACGTCGCCAAGGGGAACCGGCAAGGGAAACCGAAGCGGCAAGCACAACAAGGGGCTATAGCTCAGTTGGTAGAGCGCCTGCATGGCATGCAGGAGGTCAGGAGTTCAATTCTCCTTAGCTCCACAGTGAAGAAGCGGGCCACCCGGATCGGGTGGCCC
>NZ_JBSGXU010000028.1:21831-60993 GCF_053610205.1 Streptomyces sp. NPDC054932
TCCGCGGGCCTTCTGGCTTGCCGGGTGTCAGGGATATAAATAAACTTCACCCCCCCACTCACCCCGCGCCCCCCCGCCCGGGGCCCCCCCGCTTCTCGTTGTGTCACCGGGTGGAACGGCCGAGCGTCGGAAGGGGCCGCTGCGGTACCCTGACGCCATGCGTGCCGTACGCCTTCTGCTTACCGAGCCGCGCTGATCAGTACCGACCCTTCGAGACGGTCGGACCCGGCGCGGCGTCCCCTCCTGTGCGAGGGGTTTTTTCGTTTGGGCAGGCAGAGACGGCAGAGACGATCGATGGAGCTTCAGAAATCATGAGCGAGACGAACACCCCGGCCCCCGAGGCGGCCGAGGCGCACCGTTACACGGCTGCCATGGCCGCCGACATCGAGGCACGCTGGCAGGACGTCTGGGACGCGCAGGGCACGTACGAGGCCCCGAACCCGACCGGTGACCTGGCCGGTGACCCCGCGGTGGTCGCACGGCCCAAGAAGTTCATCATGGACATGTTCCCGTACCCCTCCGGTGCGGGCCTGCACGTCGGACACCCGCTCGGGTACATCGCCACCGACGTCTTCGCCCGCCACCAGCGGATGACCGGCCACAACGTCCTGCACACCCTGGGCTTCGACGCCTTCGGCCTGCCCGCCGAGCAGTACGCCGTGCAGACGGGCACGCACCCGCGCGTGTCGACCGAGGCCAACATCGAGAACATGAAGGTCCAGCTGCGCCGGCTGGGCCTGGGCCACGACAAGCGCCGGTCGTTCGCCACGATCGACCCGGACTACTACAAGTGGACCCAGTGGATCTTCCTGCAGATCTACAACTCCTGGTACGACGCCGACGCGAAGAAGGCCCGGCCGATCGCCGAGCTGGTCGCCGCCTTCGAGAACGGCTCCCGTGAGGTCCCCGGCGGCCGCGCCTGGGCCGCCCTGACCGCGGCCGAGCGGGCCGACGTACTGAACGAGTACCGGCTGGCGTACTCCTCGGACGCGCCGGTGAACTGGTGCCCCGGGCTGGGCACCGTACTGGCCAACGAGGAGGTCACCGCGGACGGCCGGTCCGAGCGCGGCAACTTCCCGGTCTTCAAGTCCCGGCTGAGCCAGTGGAACATGCGGATCACCGCCTACGCCGACCGGCTGATCGACGACCTGGACGCGCTGGACTGGCCCGAGGCCATCAAGCTGCAGCAGCGCAACTGGATCGGCCGCAGTGAGGGCGCGCGCGTCGACTTCGCGCTGGGCGACGAGGCCATCACCGTCTTCACCACCCGTCCGGACACCCTGTTCGGCGCCACCTACATGGTGCTGGCGCCCGAGCACCCGCTGGTGGAGAAGTTCATCCCGGCCGCCTGGCCCGAGGGCACCCACGAGGTGTGGACCGGCGGGCACGCCACGCCGGCCGAGGCCGTCGGCGCGTACCGCAAGCAGGCCGCCGCGAAGTCGGACGTCGAGCGGCAGGCCGAGGCCAAGGACAAGACCGGTGTCTTCACCGGCGAGTACGCGGTCAACCCGGTCAGCGGCGACAGGGTCCCGGTCTTCATCGCCGACTACGTGCTGATGGGCTACGGCACCGGCGCGATCATGGCCGTCCCGGCGCACGACGGCCGCGACTTCGAGTTCGCGCGCGCCTTCGAGCTGCCGATGCGCTGCGTCGTGGAGCCGTCGGACGGCCGCGGCACCGACCCGGCCGAGTGGGACGACGCCTTCGTCTCCCACGACGCGAAGCTGGTCAACTCGTCGGGCGAGGGCATCTCGCTGGACGGCCTGGGCGTCGTCGAGGCCAAGGCCGCGATCACCGACTGGCTGGCCGGGCGCGGAATCGGCGAGGGGACGGTCAACTTCCGGCTGCGCGACTGGCTGTTCAGCCGGCAGCGCTACTGGGGCGAGCCCTTCCCGATCGTCTACGACGAGGACGGCGTCGCGCACTCGCTGCCCGAGTCGATGCTGCCCCTGGAGCTGCCGGAGGTCGAGGACTACTCCCCGCGCACCTTCGAGCCGGACGACGCCACGTCCAAGCCGGAGACCCCGCTGTCGCGCAACGGCGAGTGGGTGAACGTGGAGCTGGACCTGGGCGACGGCCGGGGCGTGCGCTCCTTCCGCCGCGAGACCAACACCATGCCGAACTGGGCCGGTTCCTGCTGGTACGAGCTGCGCTACCTGGACCCGAACAACGCCTCGGCCCTGGTGGACCCGGAGATCGAGCAGTACTGGATGGGCCCGCGCGAGGGCGCGCCGCACGGCGGTGTCGACCTGTACGTGGGCGGCGCCGAGCACGCGGTGCTGCACCTGCTGTACGCCCGCTTCTGGTCGAAGGTGCTGTTCGACCTGGGTCACGTCTCCTCGGCGGAGCCGTTCCACAAGCTCTTCAACCAGGGCATGATCCAGGCGTACGCGTACACCGACGCGCGCGGCGTCTACGTGCCCGCGGCCGAGGTCGAGGAGCGCGACGGCGGCTACTTCTACCAGGACCAGCCGGTCAAGCGTGAGCACGGCAAGATGGGCAAGTCCCTGAAGAACGCCGTCACGCCGGACGAGATCTGCGAGGAGTACGGCGCGGACACGCTGCGTCTGTACGAGATGGCGATGGGCCCGCTGGACGTCTCCCGTCCGTGGGACACCCGGGCCGTGGTGGGCCAGTACCGGCTGCTGCAGCGCCTGTGGCGCAACATCGTGGACGAGGAGACCGGCGCGGTGACGGTCGTCGACGCGGAGCCCGCCGAGGACACCCTGCGCGCGCTGCACAAGGCGATCGACGGGGCCGGCGCGGACCTGACGGGGCTGCGCTTCAACACCGCCATCGCGAAGATCACCGAGCTGAACAACGCGCTGACGAAGGCGGGCCGCCCGCTGGAGCGCTCGGTCGCCGAGGCCCTGGTGCTGCTGGTCGCCCCGCTGGCCCCGCACATCGCGGAGGAGCTGTGGCACCGCCTGGGCCACAGCGAGTCCGTGGTCCACCAGGACTTCCCGGTGGCGGACCCGGCGTACGTCGTGGACGAGAGCGTGACGTGCGTCGTGCAGGTCAAGGGCAAGGTCAAGGCCCGGCTGGAGGTGTCGCCGACGATCTCGGAGGCGGAGCTGGAGCAGCTGGCCGTGACCGACGAGGGTGTCGTGGCGGCGCTGGGCGGCGCGGAGATCCGCAAGGTGATCGTGCGCGCGCCGAAGCTGGTGAACATCGTCATCTGAGGTCGCGCCCCGCATAGGGGTGATCCCGTACGGGCAGGTTGGGGGTTCGAATGGAACCCCTGGCCTGCCTGTGGCGTTTACGGTGGAGGTGACGGAAAAGAGCCGTCGGGGACTGGGGAAGGGACGCTCATGGAGGCCGCGTTGATCATCTTCGCGCTGATGGTGCTTTTCACCTTCCTGGGGTTGGGCGTGTACGCGACCGTCAAGGTGGTGCAGGCGACCAAGCGCGGTGTGGACCGGACCATCACACAGGCGCGCCGGACCGTGGAGGACACCACCCTGCGCGCCAAGAGCTTCGGCCAGGTCGGGGTCACAGGGGCGCTGGCGCAGCTGCGGCTCGACCTGCGTACCTCGATGCGCGCCACGGAGCAGGCGCTGCAGGACGGGGTCCGGGTGGATGCCTCGCTGCAGGAGTCGATCGCGCTGTTCGAGCGGCTGAGCGCGCACGGGCGCGAGCTCGACGACGAGCTGAAGCGGCTGGAGCAGGACCCTGACCGCGGGCGGATCGCGGAGCGCCTGCCGGACCTGAGGGAGCGGACGGCCAAGATCAAGCAGGCCGCGGACTCGCTGCGGTGGGCCGCGCGGGACCGGGCCCAGCGCTTTGCGCAGGACGACCTGTCCACGCTGTCGGCCCAGATCGAGGTCGAGTCCGACGCGCTGCGGGACTGGCAGCGGGAGCCGGTGGACGACCTCGCGGCGGCGGCCGCCGAGTGGGACGCGGCGCAGGCGAACGAGGCTGCGGCGGGTCCGGCGAAGGCTCCGGGGCATGCTCACGGGCAGCCCGCGGCGGCCGGTGCGGCCGCGGGACAGGCTCCGGGAGGGTGGGGCGCGGACCAGCCGCAGGCGGCCCTGAACCCGGCCGCTCCGGCGCCGCAGTACCCCTGGCAGAAGACGCGCCGGCCGGAGAGCACGACCTGAGGCGACGGATGGGGCGGGGCGGTGCGCGGGCGGTCCGGACAGGGCTGCCGACGTGCGGCCGGCCGGCGATGCCGGGGTGCGGTCTGCCTGGGGCGGCGGGGCCGGGCTGCCGGGCACGCCTCGCGGGTGGTGACGGGGCTCGTGCCGTAGGCTCTGGCCGCCGCCGGGAGCACGGCCGACGGTCGCGTCACGGGCCCGGGCTGCCATCGGGTCCCCACTGGCGGTAACCTCCGGCTCATGTCCCGCCATGTCGCCATCGTCACCGATTCCACGGCCTACCTGCCCCGACCGGCCATGGCGCGGCACGGAATCACCGCCGTCCCGCTCACCGTGGTCCTCGGTGGCGAGGCACTCGAGGAGGGCACCGAGATCTCGGCGCGCAGCCTGGCCCTGGCCCTGCAGAAGCGCCGCTCGGTCACCACGTCGCGCCCCAGCACCGAGGAGTTCGTCCGGGCCTACCGGGCGGCGGCGGACGCCGGGGCGACCGGCATCGTCAGCCTGCACCTCTCCGCCGAGTTCTCCGGCACCTACGACGCCGCCGTGGTCGCTGCCAGGACCGCGCCCGTACCCGTCCGTGTCCTGGACACCGGCATGGTCGCGATGGCCCTCGGCTTCTGCGCGCTCGCCGCCGCCGAGGTGGCCGAGGCGGGCGGGTCCGTGGACGAGGCAGTGGCGGCCGCCGAGAAGCGGGCCGCGGACATGTCCGCGTACTTCTACGTCGACACCCTCGACTACCTCCGCCGCGGCGGCAGGATCGGGGCCGCGCAGGCCCTCCTCGGCTCCGCCCTGGCGGTGAAGCCCCTGCTGACGCTGGACGGCGGGCGGATCGAGATGCTGGAGAAGGTCCGTACGTCCTCCAAGGCCATCGCCCGCCTGGAGGAGCTGGCCGTCGAGCGCGCCGGGTCCGCCGACGTCGATGTGGCCGTGCACCACCTGGCGGCCCCTGAGCGGGCCGAGAAGCTCGCCGAGCGGCTCCGCGAGCGCATCCCCGGCCTGGTCGAGCTGCACGTCAGTGAGGTCGGCGCGGTGATCGGGGCGCACACCGGGCCCGGGCTGCTGGCAGCGGTCGTCTCGCCCCGCTGATCACCGGAACGAGTGGCCCGGATATCCACAACGGGGCTGTTGTCCACCGGAATTGAAGCCTCCGAACGGAGGTCGCGACCGGCCCCTACGGTCGTGGCATGACTCTTCGAACGCATGCTTCGCATCCGTCGGGCGCCACCAGTGGACCGGGCCGCCCTCCTCTCTCCGACAGCCGTCTCGCCGACGCCCGTCGCGCCGGCAGGCGTCTCTCCGGCAGCCGCCCTGCCGACGCCCGGCTCGGCCGTCGTCGTACCACCCGTCGTGGCCGACGGGTTCCCCAACCGGAGCCGGGCGCGGTGCGCCTGCGGGCCGAGGCCCTGCTGGGCGGCAGCGGCCCGCCGCGGGCCGCTCCGGTGCCGCCCCAGGGGCCGCCCGCGGCCCCGGCCGGGGCGGATGCCCAGGCACCGCCCGAGGAGGCGGCCGGGCTGCCTCAGGGGGCCGCGAGGGGACTGGCCGTGCGGGAGCGGCTGCCGCTGTGGCTGCAGGACCGATGCGGGGTAAGGCCGCGCGCGGTGGCCGCGGTCGGGGTGGTGCTGGTCGCCGCCGTCGGCTTCGCCGGGCAGCAGTACTGGTCGGCCCGGCCGCGCGCGGTGACCGTGCCCGCGGTGACGGCCCCGGGCGCGGTACCGGCGGCTGGCACGGCATCCGGGGCACCCGCGGCGGCTCCGGGCGGGGGCGGGGGCGCGGGTGGTGCCGGTGGTGCCGGCGGTGCCGTGCGGATCGTCGTCGATGTGAGCGGCAGGGTCCGGGATCCCGGGGTGCGCAGGCTGCCCGCCGGTTCGCGGGTGGAGGACGCGCTGGCCGCCGCCGGGGGAGTGCGCCCCGGCACCGACACCACCGGGCTGAACCGGGCCCGAGTGCTGGTGGACGGCGAGCAGGTGGTGGTCGGCGCGCCCGCGCAGCCGCCACCGGGCGGGGCGGGCGGCGGACCGGTTCCCGGCCCGCTCAGTCTGGGCTCGGCCACGGTCGCCCAGCTCGACGGCCTGCCGGGGGTCGGGCCGGTGCTGGCGCAGCACATCGTCGACTTCCGTACCGCCCGCGGCGGCTTCCGCTCCGTGGAGGAGCTCCGCCAGGTCGACGGCATCGGTGATCCTACATGTAGACGCTAACCTATGACCATGAAGCCAACAAGGGCCGTGCTGCTCGTTCGAATCAGCTACCGGAAGCCCGAGGACGACGCCGAGGAGACTGGTGTCGAGGGTGAGGGGAAGCGGCGGCGCGCCGAGTTCTCCAAGGGCATCGGCCGCCAGGAGGACGACGGCCGCGCGCTCGCCGAGCGGCTCGGCTGGCGGATCGCGGAGGTCATCCCCGAGGACGACACGTCCGCGTTCAAGCGGCGCAAGATCAAGCTCCCCGACGGATCCACCGCGCTCCGCACCGTCCGGCCCGGCTTCCGCCGCGCACTGGAGCTGCTGGCCTCGGGCGAGTGCGACGGGCTGATCGCAGACGACCTGGACCGCGTGGCCCGCGACCCGCGCGACCTTGAAGACCTCATCGACGTGGTGGAGTCCCGCCGGCCCCGGATCCCGGTGGAGTCCGTCACGGGCTCCCTGAGGCTCGACAACGACGCCAACATCACCATGGCCCGGGTCATGGTCGCCGTGGCCAACAAGAGCAGCCGCGACACCGCCCGGCGCGTCACCCGCAAGCACGAGGAGCTGGCCGCCGAGGGCAAGCCGGGCGGCGGCGGCTTCCGCGGGTACGGGTACACCGCCGACGGACACGAGCCGATCGAGGCCGAGGCAGCGATCCTGCGGGAAATCGGCGCCCGGGTCCTCGGAGAGTGGGACGGCTGGACCGCAGAGCAGGCAGCGAAGATCGTGCCCGAGGTCGGGGAAAGCCTGACGTCCATCGCCACGGACCTGGAGCGCCGGAAGGTCCCCACGGTGACTGGGAGGCCCTGGGGTGACCGGTCGGTCCGGTCGGTCGTCACGAAGCCCTCAGTGGCGGGCCTGCGGGCCTACAGGGGGGAGGTGGTCGGCAAGGCCGTGTGGGAGCCGATCATCCCGGTCGAGACGTGGGAGCGGATCTGCGCGCGGCTGGCTGGCCGCGCCCGGAGTGTCGACCTCACCTTGCAGCGTTGGCTGACCGGTGTCCTCCGGTGCTCGCTCTGTCAGCGCATGCTCCTGGGCTGGCAGGGGAACGGCGGGGTGCGGTACTGGTGCGCCACGCCCGAGGGTGGCTGCGGAAAGATCGCGGTCAAGGCTGCGTTCGCCGAGGGCGAGGTAGAACGGCAGGTTCTGGAGCTCCTGAGCAAGCCGGCCGTCCTGGCGCAGCTCCGGCACGTTGCCGACACCGAGACGACCGCGGACGCGCGCGCCGAGCTTGCCGAGGACGAGGCGCAGCTGAAGCAGATGGCCGCGATGTGGGCCCGCCGCGAGATCACGTTCGGCGAGTACACCGAGGCTCGACGGATCGTGGAGGCCCGCGTGAAGGAGTCGCGGGCCCTCATCCACTCCCGGGCCCCGCGGGTTCTCCGCGCGCTGCTGGAGGGCGACGTGGCGGCCGGGTGGGAGCGGCTGACGCCAGCGGAGCGGCGAGACGTGGTCCTCGCCCTAGTGCCCGGCTATGACGTCCTGCCGCACGACCGGAGCGCGGGCAACAAGTTCAACCCCGGCCGGCTGGTGCCGCTCGACTAGCCCTCGTCGCCGAACCGCTCCCGCGTCTGCTCCGCGTTGGCCTGGAGCAGGCGCGGGCCAGGCTCGGCACCCTCTCGCCCGGCCGCCCCAGGGCCCAACCAGCCGTCCCTGCGCGCCTTCACGACCCAGCCGGACACGGTGGCCTCGGGCCGATCGAGGGCGGCGGCAAGCCGCTTCACAGCGCCGCGCGGCTTGCCGGCGGCCGATTCGGCGATGTACCCCTCCGCCACCGCCTGCATCAACTCGTCCGGGAGTGCTGCCCGCCCCGGCGCGGCCTTGGCCGGCGTGCTCGCAGCGATGATCTCGTCGGCCGTCTGGGTAGGAGTCTGGCCGGTGAACACCGTGCTCGTGATCGCGCCCACGGTCGGCGTGCCCTTCAGCTCTTCCATCGCCAGGTGATACCGGACGTCATCCAGGATCGCGCCGACGGGTACATCCCGGAGCATGCGAGAGGTCACGCTCGCGCCGGCCTCGCCGTGCGGCCGCACTTCCAGACGGGTGATGACCAGCCCCTGAGGGCCGCGCGACACGTCCCCGTTCGCGCGCCAGTCAGTGCCGCCTTTCGCGAACTTCTTGACCACGCCGCGCGAAGCCTCGGCCTTGCTCGGCTCCTGAAAGCTGGTCACCTTGGCGAACCGCTCAGCGAACGACGTCTCTGCCTCTTGGGGGTTACTCACCCCCTGAATGTCGCACTCGCCGCAACAGCAGGTCAACGGGCCACGGCCAAAAAGGCCGGATTGGGCTCACCGCGAGATTGAACACATGAGGTCGGCCTACCTGCTGGACAAACACATGGGGTGGGCCTACCGTTGGTGACATGACCGATACAGCGGATCGCATCCGCGTTCGGCTGCACGTCCGGCGCTGCCTTCCGCCCCCGCCCGAGCGGCGTGAACTGCGGAAAGCCACCGGACTCACGCAGCAGGAATTGGCCGACGCCGTGGGAGTGACCCGGGCCGCCGTCTCCCACTGGGAGAAGGGCGTACGGACTCCGCGAGGCGAGCTCCTCGACCGCTACGTCGACGCGCTCGTCGCCATGAAGGAGGCGGCGTAGGTGCAACGCACACTCGCCGACCTCTACGAAGACCGGCCGCTCACCGAAGGCCAGGCGCGGCGGATCGTCGCGCTGCTCGGCCTGAGGGAACGGGCCACAACGACGAGGGGGAGGGCCGGGGTTGCGGCCCCGAACCCTCCCGCCGAATCCGCTCCACAGCAAACAGCTAGCTGACACGCCAAAGCCCCGGGGCTCAATCGCTGGCAGGCGACCCCGAGGCTTCGACAGAACGGATGGCTCCATCATGACACGCACCTCCACCACCGCGCTCGCCCTCCGCGATGACGCCCTCGTCACATACGACGCCGACCAGCGCAGCCGGATCCCGGCCGCCGCCGCCCTCGCCGCCATCACCCCGGCCACCGGCCCGGCGAGCACCTACGCCGACAACCTGCGGAACCCCGAACTGCGCGACGCCTGCCGCCGCGCCGACCTGCCCCCGCTCAAGCCCCGAGCCATCGCCGTCCTCGTCGACATCGCAGAGATGAAGGAAGAGGGCATGCCGCCCGAGATGGTCAAGTTCTGGGACCTCGTCGCCGGGCTCATCTGGGAGGCCGGCGACTCGAAGGCCATCCTCGAGCAGGTCGCCGGACTGTTCGGCGACGTCCGCGCTCAGGCCGCGCGGTGACCACCACCCGTACGACCGGAAGCCCCTCCGCCACGGTGGAGGGGCCTTCGGGCGTGCCCGGCGGCGACTGGCCGTTCTGCCCGTACACGGACCCGCTGTTGAAGCGCGCACGCGCCGAGCGGGCCCGCCGGGTTCTGACCTTGGGCTCGATCCGAGCCTCACTCGAAGACCAGCCCTCCGCCCGCGCCGTACGCACGGCCGCCCGGAGCTGGGTCGCTGACCTCCTGGCCCTCGCCGAGGAAGTCGCGACGGAGAAGACGGAGAACCACCGGTGACCACGCACGCCGTCGACCCGCAGGCCGTAGCCGAGACGCCGCTCGCGGGCGCGCTCTGGCTCGCTCAGCGGCAGTTCGCGGTGTTCACGGCAGATCACCCGGGCGCCGAACGGTGCGCCGGCATCGGCTACGGACACGACGCGAACACCTGCGCCGACCGGGGTAAGCACCCGGCCGAACCGTTCACCAAGACCACGTACCGCGACGAGCAGGAGGTACGCCGTCTGTTCTCCGGGGCGCCGCGCAACGTGGGCGTCTACGTGGGGGGCAGCCGCGGCCCAAACGGCGAACAGCTGCTCGTCGTGGACAGCGACCGCCCGGGCGCGATCGAGGATGTCGCCAAGGCGTTCGGCGAGACCTGGCCCTCCACCATGCGGGTCGGTACGGCAAAGGGCCACCATGACTACGTATGGACCCCCGCAGGGTTGAAGCTCGGCAACGGACTCGGAGCCCTCAAAGGCAAGTTCGACGGGGACGTCCGCGCGGGCAACGCGTACGTCATCGGCCCCGGCTCCGTCCACGCAACGGGCGTCGTCTACACCCTGGAGGATCCGGAGCAGCCGCCCGTTGCGGCGCCCGCATGGCTCCTGGAAGCCCTCCAGGCGCGCGTCTCCGCCCCCGTCGGACCCGCGACGGACATCGTCATCCCCGCCGACCGCCACGACGTGTACACCCGCAAGGTGGTGCAGGCGGAATGCGACGCGATCACCCGGGCGGCGGAGGGCGAGCAGAACAACGCCATCAACACCGCCGCGTTCGCCCTGGGCTCGCTCGTCGGGGCCGGAGCACTCACCGAGGCCGAGGCCCGTGCCGACCTCCTCGCCGCGGCTCACGCGGGCAACCATCCGGAGGGCCGGGCGCGAGCCACCATCGAGTCCGGGCTCCGGGCCGGCATGGCGCAGCCCCGACACCCTTGGCCGCCCCCGGCCCGAGCGGGCAGTAGCAGCGACTTCCCCAGGCAGCAGGAGACGCCGTCCCCTGACGGATGGGAGGAGCCCGTACGGCTTGCCCCGCCCCCACCGCCCGAGCTGGACGTGAAGCTGCTCGGGGCTATCGGCGAGATGGCTGCGGCCGTGTCCACGTCTCTGCAAGTGCCGGTCGACATCCCGGCCTGGTTCGGCATGGCCGCCGCCTCCGCAGCCATCGGAGGGCGACGGACCGTGAGTCCCAAGCCTGACTGGTCGGAGCCGGTGACCCTCTACTGCATGACGGTGGCCGCGCCGGGTGAGAAGAAGTCGCCTTCACGCGCGGCCATGGTCGCTCCGCTCGCACAGGAGGAGCAGCGGCGTAAGGCCGCAGACAAGCTCACCGTGGCCCGTGACCAGCAGGACAGGCGCATCGCCGAAGCCTGCGTGGCAGCGGCAGAGACGCAGGTAATCAAGACCAAGGGGGCTCCGGCGAGGCAGAAGGCACGTCAGGAGCTGGACGCCGTGCGCGACGAGCTGGAACAACTTGGCGAGCCCAAGGTGATCACGCAGATGCTCGCTGATGACACCACTCCGGAAGCCGCTGCCGGCGTACTTGCGGAGCAGGGTGAGCGGCTGGCCGTGATCTCCGCCGAGGGCGGGTTCCTCGGCAACATCGGCGGTCGGTACTCGAACCAGCCGAACCTGGAGATCGTCCTCAAGGCGTGGTCGCACGAGCCCCACACCGTCAATCGGAAGAGCGGGCCCCCGCTGTTCCTGGACCGGCCGAGTCTGACGCTCGCCCTGGCCGTACAGCCCGGCCTGCTGTCCGGGCTCGGGGACACGGCCGAGGTGTTCGAGGCCCGCGGACTGACCGGGCGGTTCATCTTCGCCGTGCCCGCCTCCCTGGTCGGGCAGCGGACGTACGACACCGCCCGCATCCCGGACGACGTCCGCCGCCGGTACGCCGAGTCCATTACGCGCATGATCAAGCTCATCTGGGACGACTCCGAACTCCGGGAGATGGCTCTCGACGAGGACGCCCAAGCCATCTTCAAGGCGTTCTGGGAGGACTGGGAGCGCCGCCACCTCGTACCGGGCGACCTGACGGCTGTGGAGGGTTGGTCGAAGAAGTTGCCGGGGCAGATCCTCCGCCTGGCCGCGGTGATGACGCTGTTCGACGCGCCGTCGTCCTTCACGGTGTCGAGCAAGACGATGGCCAACGCCGTGGCGCTCGTGCCGTACCTGCTCGGGCACGCCCGTCTGGTCGTCGACCTGATGTCAGCAGAGAAGCAGTCGAAGCTTGGCCCGGCCCGCGCGGTCCTCGAATGGCTGCGTAAGAAGCAGCCGGCCGGGCCCGTCTCAGTCACCGACGTCCGCCGTGGCGTTCACGGGCAGAGCTGGTGCGACGGGGCCGAAGACGTCGCCGCAGCTCTCCTGGTCTTGGACCGCAACGGCTGGATCCGATTCCTGCCGGCACCGGAGCCCACCGGGGGCCGCCCTCCGGCGCCCCGATTCCTGGTTCACCCGAGGGTGCTGGAGCCGCCGAGATGACTTCCTGCACTTTCTGCACTCCCTCCAGGGTTTCCGCACGAAAGGAACCACCGCCATAGAAAGGCCATTTACCAGTAACCATTACTAATAGTAGTTAGTGGTCACTATGAGTAGATGCCCGGGGGTGTGGAGGTCACCCCTCACCCCCGGGTGACCGTGCAGAAAGTGCAGAAAGCAGAGACACCCATGACCGACCTCCTCCGACAGCGACTCTTCCGACTCGGCCACGAAGCCCGAGACCTCGTGCAAGCCGGCGCCACACGACACGACGTGCTCATCCACATCGCCATCGCCCTCAACGGCTGGACCCGCACCGACGAAGACCACCTCGAACTCCTCGCCGCCCTCGCCCAGACCCGCCAGCAGATCCACGACAACACCCCCATCTGACGTCCGGTCGCGGCGGCTGACGTCTCGCGCGCGCACGCGAGGCCCCGGCCGCCGCGCCGACCCGGTTCGGTACCCCCTCGTGCGCACCCGCGCGCGTCCCCTCCTGGAGGACTCATGAAGCTTGGCCTGGCTCAGCTCGAATGGAACGACCGTGTGACCACGCAGGCCCGCAAGCTCGGTTGGCAGGCGTACACCCAGATCAGCTCGAACTCCCGCCCCGAAGACCCGTCGCTGATTCTCACGAGGGGGCCGCACGTGCTCTTGGTGTGGCTGCGGACCGGCCAGCGTCGCGCGGACCGTCAGCCGCCCGTGGAGCGCTTCCCCGACGGCATCGAGACGGCCTGTTGGTACCCGGAGGACTGGCCGCGGGTGCTCGGCGCCCTGGTCGGCGGACAGGCCTCCGGTGTCGACGCCTGACGGGCCGCGGCTGCTGCCGGACGGGTCGGTCGTCGTACCGGCCCGTCTCGCCTCCACGGTGTTCGCGGCCACCGCCCTGTACCTGTCTGCTCGTACGAGGACGTCCGGCGGCGCACTGACCCCCGAGGCCCGTGCGCTGCTGCGGGCCCTCGACGCGGGCGCCCAAGCGCTTACCCCGCCACCTGCAACTTCCTCCGAAGGAAGCGTGATCGGCGACTCAGCCAACCTCGGAGCGAGTGAGGTTGCACGGGTGCTCGGCTGCTCCAGACGCTGGGCTACCCATCTCCTGGGGTCCGGCCGGCTCAGCGCCTGGCAGGTCGGCCGGACATGGGTGACAACACAGCGCGACCTCGACCGATACCGCTACGGCGAGGAGATGCACGATGACCGACACGACGAACCAGGAGACGCGCCCGCGGCCTAACCTGCTGGCCGCGATCCACGCCGACCAAGCCGCCAGGCAGCAGGCCGCCGACGAGGCCGCCGCCCCCGAGCGCGAGCGGTTCACCGCAGCCCTCGCCCGCGACGCAGCGCTGTTCGGCACCCCCGGCTGGAGCCGCCTGAGTGACGCGCGCAGGGCGCGGGTGGCCCGCTACGAGGCCGAGCGCGCCGAGCGGGGAGCAGCGTGATGACCACCCCTACCGAGGCCCGCACAGCGCTGGACACTGCCCGTGCCGAGGCCGAGCAGGCCCGCGACCTCGTCGCCGACCTGGCCGAGCGGGTACGCGAGGGCGACGAGGACGTCACCGGGGAGCAGATCCTCGCCCAGCGGCAGCTCGCCGAGCTCGCCGGCCTCCGCGTGGAAGCCGCCGAGCGCAAGCTCACGCAGGCCGAGGATGCCGACCGCGACGCCCGCGCGAAGGCCATCGCCGCCGCCGCACGCGACCTCATCGACACCGACAACACCCAACCCGTCCTCGACGCCGTACAGGCCGCTGTGGCCGCGCTGGCGCACCTCGTCACCGTCACGACCGACCGCACCGCGCGGATCCAAACCGTGGCCGCCGAGGCCGTCGGGATGAACGAGGAGCTGAAGCTCACCGACCCGGCCGCCGGCCCCTGGCCGTCGACCCGATACGGCTTCCGCGCGCAGACCTACCCCGCGTACGTCGCAGTCCTCGACGAGGGCAACGCCGCCGCCCTGCGGCCCGGCCGCATGGTTGCCGCCGCGCTGGCTCTGGCCCTGGTGGATGACCGGGCCGTGGTCGAGGAGGCCCGCCATGTGCTCAACGCCCCCTTCGCGGCTGTCATCGAGCGGCTGAAGGCGGAAGTCCCGGGCCTCGCCGAGGCACTCCAGCAGCCGGCCGAGGGCTGACCCCGAGCAGCACCCGCCCGGCCCCACTATGCGGGGGCCGGGCTTTTGGCTGATCCCTATCTCGCGGCCCGTTGCTCACCTATCGTCTCGGCATGAGTGGAACAGAGTGGGGAGACGCGGCCTCATGGGCCGCGTTGGCGCTGGCCGGCGGGGCCTTCGTTGTCAGCCTGAAGGCTCGCGGCGACAGTAAGAAGTCAGCGAACGCAACAGTGGCGTCTGCAGCTGAGGCTCGCCGCTCGGCAGATGCCTCTATCCGCTCGGCGGCCGCAGCCGAGGGGTCCCTTGCACTGCAACAACAGGATGCTGAGGCGAGGCGTCTGGCCCAGGAGGAGGCCGACCGCCCCCGAGTCGATTTGGAGCTCGTCCACCACGCAGGTAGCACGTGGCATCTCATCAATCACGGCCGTTTGCCAGCGACGAATCTGCGGCTGCTGACCAGCATGGGAGGCCGACCAATACCTATGCCGCCCAATCTGATCCTCGACCCGGATGATGTGCTGACCTTGAGGATGCTTGTCACCCTGGGGAACGTGCTGCCCGCGGTTCTTGAGTTCACGTGGGACGGTCTCGATGAGCCGGTGCGTCTGAGGGTCCCGCCGAGGTCATAGGGGTAGCCCGCAGCCGTCGTAGACGCTCTACGATCCGGCCATGACTGGAATACCTGCGCGCGTGCACCTCGTATCGGCGATCCTCGGCGGAGTTGTCGGGTCCCTGCTGACGATGGCGGGCGCTGTCGCCCTGCTGGACGGCACAGGGGAGGTTGGGCCGGCCGGAGAGCGGGGAGCGCAGGGGCCCGCTGGCGCTCAAGGCCCGGCCGTCCCGGCCATGAGCGAGGCCGATGTCCGGCAGATGATGCCCACCCTCGCTGGGAGCTACGTCATTGAGGGCCCTCTCGGCTGCCCCAAGGGCTCACTTCCGAGTCGCACGGTCAAGGTCCCCAGCGACGGCTTCGCGGTCGGCGAGACTCTGACACTCTGCTACTTCGGTCCGTGATTGCGCGCTGCGACAGGCCGCGGCTGCTGCCCGCGCAATCTCACGCAATCAGCACCCGGGCAACGGCCTTTCGCCGCATGCTGGTCTCCCAACCAGCCTGAACGGAGCCCGCCATGACCCTGCGCTTCATCGGCACCACCTCGGAGTACGGCAACTGCCCCACCCTGTACGAGGTCGTCGAGACCGGCGACATCGTGGTCCAGGGCGACCAGCTCACCGACCCCGAGCACCTCGCGCAGCTCCGCGACGTCGGCGAGCACGAGACATTCGTCGTCATCCCCCGCGACCTGCTCACGCGGTTCGCGCCCAAGGAGTGAGCGTGCTGGTCCCCTTCGAGGCGATCACCCACCTGTTCGCCGAGTTCGAGCACACCGCGTTCCGGCTGGAGACCCGCCGCGGCTACGCCTCCGACCGGGCCGGCGCCCGCTTCCAGGCGTTCATGCGCGGCGCGGAACCCGGCCCGGAGCCGGGCAACCCGTGGCACGTCAACGTACGAGAGAAGGCTGAGCAGGGTGCCTCCTTCTCCCGGGTGCGCATCGTCGACGAGCCGCCGACCGACGGGCAGCGGTTCCTGATGGCAGCTGCCGCCGCGAACCCTGGCGAGGACATCCGCGTGCTCGCCCGCGCCGAGTCCGTACGGCTGGAGCTGCCGGCCCACGACTTCTGGCTGTTCGACTCCCGGACCCTGGTCCGCTTCCACATCGACGACCAGGACGTCACGACCGGCGTCGAGGTCGTTGACGACCCCGCCGAGGTCCTGGCCGCGTGCCGGGCCCGGGATCGCGCCTGGCCCCTGGCTACGCCTTCAGGCGAGGTGTGGGCGCAGGTACGTTCGTCCGTGTGAGCACCGACTTTCAGAGCGGCCGCGTGGCCCTCGGCGCGCGCCTGCGGGAACTGCGCGCCGAGGCCGGGCTGAACGGGAAGGACTTCGCCGCCCGGATCGGCTGGCAGCGGTCGAAGGTCTCCCGGCTGGAGAACGGCAAGCAGACCGCGACGGAGGCCGACACCGATGCGTGGGCGGCCGCCGCCGGCACCCCTGAGCAGGCCGCAGACCTCCGCAGCCGGCTCAAGGGGCTGGAGTCGCAGCAGCGTTCCTGGCGGCGCCAGCTCGCCGCAGGGCACCGCCGGTGCAGGACCGGTACGTCGTCGAGTACCAGCAGACCGCGACCATGCGCGGCTACGAAGCCACGGTGATCCCAGGACTCTTCCAGACCCCGGACTACGCCCGGCACCTGATCGAGGCGAACACCGCGCTCATGCAGTCGCCCCGCGACACCGAAGCCGCCGTTGCCGCCCGCATGCGCCGCCAAGAGGTGCTGTACGAGCCGGGCAAGCTCTTCCGGGTCCTGCTGTGGGAAGCAGCCCTGCACGTCCTCGTGTGCCCGCGCGAGGTCATGGCGGGTCAGCTCGACCGTCTCGTCGGGCTGATCGGCATGAGCACGGTGGAACTCGGCATCGTGCCGCTCGGGGCGCCGTTGCCGCTGACTCCGAAGCATGGGTTCTGGATCTTCGACGAGGAGCGAGTCATCGTGGAGACGGTCAACACAGAGCTGTCCTACGACTCTGCGGACGACCTCGCGCTGTATGGGCGGGCATGGGACGGCCTGCACGCCGCCGCCGCGTACGGGGCGCAGGCGCACCGGCTGATCGCCCGCGCGCGGCACGCAGTTGCGGCCGCCTGAGCAACCCGTCCCAACCCGCCCGGCACTCCGCGCAATCGTGCGCAACGGGCCGGACGGGCCCGCCCGCGGGTTCCTACGGTGCTGGTCATGGCCACACAAGCGGGCGCCGAGACCAGCCCCGATGACTGGTGCGACTGGCACAACGGGCCGTCGGAGACACCCCTTCGGTATGTCGTCGGTCCGGCGAACTCCGGGCCTGGCGTTCACGTACTCGCCTGCGGGCCTTGCCGCGAGCGGCAGGGTGTCCGCGACGTTGAGGGCGTCGAGTGAGTCAGGCATGCGTGTCGACGCCGCTGCCCGAGGTGTACGGCCTGGCGTGGGAGCAGACCGCTGGCCGGGCCTGCGTGGTGTGCGGCAAGCGGCTCACGACCGGCGCCGTGTCCCGCGGCTGGCTGTTCGGCCGACATGGCGCCCACTCCCTCGACGTCGAGGTGTGGTGCTGCCCCAAACCGGAGGTGGACTGATGCGTATCTGCGGGCTGTGTGACAGGGCGATTCGGAGCGAGGAGTACCGGACGTTCCCTGTCGATTCGGCGTCCGGGGCCCGCCCCGACCAACACGTCCATGAGGACGGCGACCCGAAGTGCCGGCCGATCACCGACCGGGATCCGGCAGACCTCCACTAGGCCCCCGGCCGCCCGTGGTTCGGCGGAACACGGTAGGCCGGGCAGCACTGGACCCCCGAGCGCTCCGCATGCTCGGGGGTCCTTTGTGCAACCAGTTGCAGAAGGGTGGGTCAGTGGCCGCAGAACGGCTTCATCCACCAGCCGCAGGCTTCGCAGTACTCCGCGCGGAGGTAGGTCAACAGGCTCCGGATCATGCTCCCTTCACCTCCTCGCGCACTACGTGGATCGTGCACATAACCCCTTCCGGACCCCTCACGACGCGATCCACGCGCAGCACCTCACCTGCATAGACGTCACCGGAAGGGGTTCCGGGAAGCGGTGGGGGAGTGGCGGACGAATCGGACATCGACCATGCGGCCCACAGCCACACGACCGGCACCGCGTAGATCAGGTGCGGGGCCCGCTCCAACACCCGCCCGGCGAACGCCAGACCAGCCACGGGCGCGGCCAGGCGCACGAGCAGGGAGCCTGCTGTGGGGACGTCGAACCATCGGGCGGGTGACTCCAGCAGTAGCCCGTTCCCGTGCGCCAGGCGCCGGCCCGCAGCGGCCAGCCACGCGCGCGCGGCCGTACGGGCGTCGGTGACGGCCTGCCACAGCTCCCTCCAGTGGCCGGTCACAGCAGGCCCACGATCGCGTCACCCGCGGTCGAGACGAGCGGGGAGAGGACGTAGCCAGCCACGCCCGCGACACCGGAGGCCAGGCCGAGGCTGACCCCGGAGACCAGGGCCCGCATCACCATCCAGTTGAATCCGCGCCGCTTCACCCACACCGCGATCAGGACCACGGTCGCGATCACCACGACCGCGTGACCACCATCGGTGAGGACGAGGTTCGACGTGCGGGTGACGACCGGCGTACCGCCCCCGACGCCGTACGCCAGGGCCGCGTTCCCGATGGTCGAGGAGCCCCACAGGCTCCAGTCCGCGCCAGCGCCGAGGAGGCCGCCCGCGGAGAGGATCAGGCACATGCCGTACAACCAGACGGCGGCGAACGGCACGAGCTTCAGCAGGTTCTTGACCTTGCGGGCTTGCTTCAGGCCGGGCCACCAGATCGTGATTTCCCAGCCGAGGAGGGCAAGGCCGACGGTGACGCCGCCGAGGGACACGATTCCGTACGAGGGGAAGTCCATGAGGGTCCTCAGTGGAGGAGGGCCGCGCCGAGCGCGGCGAGGAGAAGGATGAACGCGGCGGTGCCGAGCACCGGGACGGCGTAGAGGCCACGTGCGCGGGCCGGTGCCGCGAGGACGAGCCCCGCGGCACTGGCCGCTGTCGCCGTGGCGAAAAAGACGGCGAGGAGCACGGCGCGTGCGCCGGTCAGCCGGTGGCGCAGGGGTAGCACTCCGAAAATGCGTCGGCCTGCGCCGCGAGGGCGGCGGCCGCGGCGCGGAGTGCGCCACACCAGCGGCGCGCTGTCTCGTCGTCGGTGATCTGATGCGACGGTCGTGCGCCAATCACCGCCTGAGCTGCGGCGCTTGCCTGGCGCACCGCTTCCTCGGCGTGCGCCAGCTTCTCCGCCCGCAGTGCGGTACGTGCCGCGACGGTGGGGTCGGGCTGGGCGAGGTCCCGGAGGACTGTGTCTTTTGAGCAGCCGACCTGCTCCGCGATCTCGCGGGAGGATGCGCCACCCTGCGCCAGCTGGCGCACCCTGACGCGCCGCTCTGCGACAGCCGTAGGAGTCGTCACCACGCACCCCCCGCGCGGAGCACGGCCAGGCGCAGCGCCAGCCGGCGCAGCTCGGCCGCCTGCTCGACGAGGACCTCGGCGAGACCTTCGAGGCCGGGCGGGTCGAGGGTCACGTCCGGGATGTGCAGCTCGACGTGGACGCTGACCGGTACCGGGGTCTCGCCGTACGGGAACGCGACGAGCTCGGCGCGCAGGGCGATCCCGCCGCCGTACCGGACGACGTGCTCGGGCCCGGTGTGGTGAACGTCAACGAGGACGTCCGGCGGCCCGCCGTGGCCGAGGCACCAGTCGGGTTCGGGGATGGTGATCGGGCCGTGGTCGAGGGTCTGCACCGTGACGGTGCGGGCCCCGGTCATCGGCCGGCCTCCGCGTCGAGGGCGACGACGAGGGTGCGCAGCGCGTACTGGAGATCGACGGCCGCGAAGACCATGGCGGTCTGCTCGCGGACGCTGGAGTTCTCGTGCTTGGCGAGCGCCTCGCGGGCGAGCTGGAGAGCGATGTCGGGGGAGAGGGCGCCGGGGGGCAGTTCGTGTGCCGGGTCGCGGAGCGGGCTGGTGGTCATCGGGCACCGCCTGCGGCTTCGCGGAGGGCCTCGGCGTACCGGGCGCGGGTCCAGCCGTTCTCGACGGCGGGGGCGTGGGTGAGGATCTGCTGCTCGGCCCGCTCGGCGCGTGCCGTGCCGTGGCCGTGGCGGCGGGTGGCGAAGGTGAGGGCGAGGGCGAGACGCAGTGTCTCGCGCATGGGGTGGGCGGGCCGCTCGGCGAGGAGGCGTGCTGCGATCTGCTGGAGGAGGGCGCGGGTGTCCGCGTCGGGCCTGCGTGTAGCTTCTGACATGGGTCTGGGCTCCCTTGATGTGAAGGGTGGTCCGGATCAAGGCCCCTGGCCGGTGCTCCAACACCGCTGGGGGCCGCTCTTTGCGATTTTGCTAGGTTGGTGACTGCCTCTCGGCGAGCGGCGCTTCGCCGACCTGCGCCCGCTGGTGCGGCCGTGAACCGGCCCGAGGACCGGGGCCCGGTGGATCTGCGCCTCGCGGTGCCCGCCGTGGCCGCCTGGGCGGCGGCCGCCCTCGCCCTGGACGCGCCCGTCGGCCGGACCGCCCTCGGCGTGGGGCTGGGGGTGGTCTGCGCGGGGCTGCTGATGCTGGTCGGGTGCCGGCGTCCGGGGCCGCTGTGGAGGCTCGCCCCGGCCGCGGCGGCGGCCCTGCTGTGTGCGGCGGCCGGGGCCGGGGTGGCAGGGCTCCAGCGGGCCGAGGCGCGGGCCGGGCCGGTGGCGGGGCTGGCGCGGGAGCACGCCCGGGTCCTCGCCGAGCTCACCGTCGGCTCCGACCCGAGGGCCGCCCGGAGCGGGAGCGGGCCGCCGGTGGTGGTGCTGGACGCGGTGGTGACCCGGGTGACCGGGCCCGACGGGACGAGCACCCGGGTCGAGACCCCGGTGCGGGTGCTGGCCGGGCATGCGGGATGGGCCCGGCTGCAGCCGTCCACCCGGGTGGTGGTGGTCGCCCGGCTGGGCCCGGCGCGGGGCGGGGAGCGGGCCGTGGCGGTGCTGCGCCCGGCCGGTGACACCCCGCCCCGGGCGACGGGCGGCCCGGATGCCGTCCAGCGGTTCGCGGGGCGGCTGCGGGCCGGGCTGCGCGAAGCCACCGAGGGGCTCGCACCGGATGCCGCGGCGCTGCTTCCGGGACTGGTCGTCGGGGACACGTCCAGGGTTCCGCCCGATCTGCACGAGGCGTTCCGGGCCACCGACCTGCTGCACCTGCTGGCCGTCTCCGGGTCCAACCTGACCGTGGTGCTGTTCCTGCTCATCGGGCCCCCCGCCCGCGCGCAGCAGGCCGAGCGGCGCGGGCTGGCACCCCGGCTGGGACTCTCGCTGCGGGTGACCGCCCTGTGCGGGGCGGCCCTGACGCTGGCCTTCGTGGTGGTGTGCCGGCCGGAGCCGAGCGTGCTGCGGGCGGCCGCCTGCGGGTCGGTCACCCTGCTGGCCATCGCCACCGGGCGGCGCAGGTCCCTGATCCCGGCCCTGGGCGCCGCCGTGCTGCTGCTGGTGCTCCACGACCCGTGGCTGGCCCGTAGCCATGGCTTCCTGCTCTCCGTGCTGGCCACCGGGGCACTGCTCACCCTCGCACCCCGGTGGAGCGAGGCCCTGCGGCGCCGTGGGGCGGGCCCCCGGCTCGCCGAGGCCCTGGGGGCCGCCGCGGCCGCGCAGGCGGTGTGTGCGCCCGTGGTGGCCGTGCTCGCCGCCCGGGTCAGCCTGGTGGCGGTGCCCTGCAACCTGCTGGCCGAGCTGGCGGCAGGTCCGGCGACGGTACTCGGCTTCGCCGCCCTCGCGGTGGCCCCGGTGTGGATGCCCGCCGCGGAGGTGCTGGCCCGGTGCGCGGGAGTGCCCGCCGGGTGGATCGCGGGCGTGGCCCGGACCGGGGCGCGGCTTCCGGGGGCGGAGCTGCCGTGGCCGGGCGGGCTCACCGGTGGCGCGCTGCTGGCCGCCGCCACCCTGGCCGTCGTGGTGATCGGCGGTGCCCGCTTCCGCGGGCGCGGGCGGCTCTGCGCGGCGCTGGCGGTGATGCTGCTGCTGGCCGTACTGCGGCCGCCGCAGCTCACCCGTACGCTCACCGGCTGGCCCCCGCCCGACTGGAGCTACGTCCAGTGCGCGGTGGGACAGGGGGACGCCGCCGTCCTCGCCGTCGGCCCCGGGGAGGCCCTGGTGGTGGACGCCGGCCCGGAACCCGGACCGGTGGACGACTGCCTGCGCGCCCTCGGCGTGCACCGGGTGCCGCTGCTCCTGCTGACGCATTTTCACGCCGACCACGTGGGAGGCCTGTCGGGGGTGCTGCGGGGCCGGTCCGTGGGTGTGATTCAGGCCACCTCGCTGGAAGAGCCGCCGGGACAGGCCGGGTTCGTCCGGCGGACCGCGGCGGCCGCCGGGGTGCCGATCGTGCGGGCGGGGCAGGGGGAGCGGCGCCGGGCCGGGCCCTTCGAATGGGAGGTGCTCTGGCCGCCGTCGTCAGGACCGCCGCCCGAGGGGCCCAACGATGCGAGCGTCGCCCTGCTGGTGAGGGGTGCGGGGCTGACCCTGCTTCTGCTCGGCGACCTCGAACCGCCCGCACAGCAGGCCCTCTTGAGGGATCATCCGTACCTGGGTCCGGTGGACGTCCTCAAGGTCGCCCACCACGGTTCCGCGCATCAGGACCCCGGGCTGTACGCCCGCGTCAGGCCGCGGCTCGCGCTCGTTCCCGTCGGCGCGGCCAACCGCTACGGACACCCCGCGCCGGGTACGCTCGCCCGGCTGCGGGAGTTGGGGGCGACCGTGCTGCGCACCGACACCGACGGCTCGATCGCCGTCAGTGGAACCGGAGTTCGGCTACGGGCATTTCCGGCCGCAGGGCGGCGGAATCGGCGCGGTCATACCAGGCGCGACCACTCTGTTTGCCCACAACCCGACAGCATGATCGAATGCGTCTTCGCCAGAGCGGTCCAAGTCCACACAGCACGGGGGTGCATCAGCCATGTTCGGTCGCCGACGGGGGATGGAGTCGGCCGGAAGTTCCGGCCCTTCCACATCCGCGACACTGACGCTGCCGCCGACGGCACGTCTGCTCAGCTGCCGGGTTCTCGACACGGTGCACCGGCCGCTCCGCCAGGCCATGGTCGAGGTGACCGACCCGATCGGCCGCCGGATCGTCAGCGGCGAGACCGACCCCTTCGGCGGATTCACCGCGGCGATGCCGGAGGGGGAGTACCGGCTCTCCGTGACGGCCGAGGGGTACGCGCCGTTCCACGGGGTGACGATCGTGGGGGACCCGGGGCAGCCCGGCACCGCGGAGATCATCCTCGACTCGGTGGAGCCGCCGCTGCTGCCGCAGCCCGGCCACTGGGAGCTCGACCCGACGCACTCGTCCATCGGCTTCACGGCCCACCACATCGGCCTGGCCCGGATCCGCGGCCGGTTCAGCACGTTCGCCGGGGCGGTGCGGATAGCCGAGCGCATGGAGGACTCCTCCATGCACGTGATCATCGACGCGGCGAGCATCGACACCGGGCTGCGGCTGCGCGACGACCACCTGAGGTCGGGGGACTTCCTGGACGCGGTCCGCCACCCCACGGTGGAGTTCTACAGCGAGCGGTTCATCCACCGCAGCGGCAGCCGCTGGGCCGTCGCCGGCGCGCTCACCCTGCACGGCGTGAGCCGGTCCGTCACCCTCGACACGGAATACCTGGGTCTGGGCACGGGTCTGGAGGGCGAGCTGCGGGCGGCCTGCCGGGCCACCACCGAACTGCACCGCGAGGACTTCACCCTGAACTGGCAGTCGATGCTGGCGCACGGGATCGCGGCGATCGGTTCGAACGTGGAAGTGACCCTGGACATCCAGGCCGTGCGCAAGGCCTGAACGCGCAGACGGCCTACGGGGCTTCCAGCCAGCCCTCGTACTCGGCGGCGAGGTCGTCCAGCGAGGTGCTGTCGAGCCGGTCCTGCGGATCCTCGACGACCACCAGCCACTGGGCGTCCTCGGCGTCGTCCTCGCCGGCCAGCGCGTCGCGGACCAACTGTGGCTCCTCCGGGAGGCCGAAGCGGTCGACGGCCTCCTGGGCCACCTCCTCGGCGGCGTCGCGGTCGGGCAGGACGAGTACGTGTCGCACATTCACGCGACCATTCTCGGGCACGCGGGGAGCGGGGCTGTCGGTGCGGCGTGGGATGCTGGACGCGATGGCCACCAGGAAGAACTCCACCGACGATCCGCTTGCTCCGCTCACCCTCGCGGTGGGACAGGAGGAGCTGCTGCTCGACCGCGCCGTGCGCGAGGTGGTGACGGCCGCCCGCGCCGTCGACGCCGACACGGACGTGCGCGACCTCGCCTCCGAGCAGCTCCAGCCCGGCACGCTCGCCGAGCTGACGAGCCCCTCGCTCTTCTCCGAGCGCAAGGTCCTGGTCGTGCGCAACGCACAGGACCTGTCCGCGGACTCCGTCAAGGAGGTCAAGGCATACCTCGGCGCGCCCTACGAGGAGATCATCCTGGTCCTCCTGCACGCCGGCGGGGTCAAGGGCAAGGGCCTGCTGGACGCCGCCCGCAAGGCGGGCGCGCGGGAGATCGCCTGCCCGAAGATGACGAAGGCGGCGGACCGGCTGTCGTTCGTGCGGGGCGAATTCCGCACGCTGGGCCGGTCGGCGACCCCGGAGGCGTGCCAGAACCTGGTGGACGCGATCGGCAGCGACCTGCGGGAGCTGGCGAGCGCCGCCGCGCAGCTGTGCGCCGACGTCGAGGGCACCATCGACGAGGCCGTCGTCGCCCGCTACTACACCGGCCGGGCCGAGGCCTCCAGCTTCACGGTCGCCGACCGGGCGGTCGAGGGGCGTGCGGCCGAGGCGCTGGAAGCCCTGCGCTGGTCCCTGTCCACCGGGGTGGCGCCGGTCCTGATCACCAGCGCCCTGGCCCAGGCGGTCCGCGCGATCGGCAAGCTCGCCTCCGCCCCGCGCGGCGCCCGCCCCGGCGACCTCGCCAGGGACCTGGGCATGCCCCCGTGGAAGATCGACCGGGTCCGTCAGCAGATGCGCGGCTGGTCGGCGGACGGGGTCTCGGACGCCCTGCGTGCCGTGGCCGCCGCCGACGCCGGCGTCAAGGGCGGCGGCGACGATCCCGAGTACGCCCTGGAGAAGGCCGTCGTCGCGGTGGCCCGCGCGGCCCGCCCCCAGCGCCGCTGACATGCACGAAGGCCCCGGCCACCACCCTGGGGAAGGGTGGAGGCCGGGGCCTTCGGTTACTTCTGGTGTGCTCCGCACCCGCGTGGCGAACGCTTCGTGTGCGGAGCGGGGTGCCGGTCAGGAGCGGGAGAGAGGGCCCACTGGGTCCCTTCCGGCGATCACATCAGGGAGCTCAGCCCTGCAGGGAGGCAACCTTGGTGGCCAGCGCCGACTTCTTGTTGGCGGCGGCGTTCTTGTGGATGACACCCTTCGAGACAGCCTTGTCGAGCGCACGCGCGGCAGCGCGAGAAGCCACGGTGGCCTTCTCGACGTCACCGGCGAGGACGGCCTCGCGGGCCTTGCGGATCGCGGTCTTGAGCGAGGACTTGACGGCCTTGTTGCGCAGGCGCGCCTTCTCGTTCGTCTTGTTCCGCTTGATCTGGGACTTGATGTTCGCCACGAAAGAGCCTTTTCAGGTTCAGAGTTTGATCTTCGGATTGTGTCCCGACAGCTGAGAGGGCATACGAGACACAGCTGCCCAGGCTACCAGGCACGCTGCGGGCGGCCCAAACCGAGCGCACTGCCCCGTCCATGGGACCATGGGAGTCTGCGTATAGATCCGACATCGCGCCGCCGACAGCGACGGGAGCCGGACTTTCGCTCCGACCGACGCTCCGCAAACGCTTCCGACTGCGACCGAGAATCAGGACACTGCGTGCCCGCGATCCCCAGCCACGTGCCCGAGCCGAGCCGTACCGACTCGGCGCTGATCCGCAACTTCTGCATCATCGCGCACATCGACCACGGCAAGTCGACCCTTGCCGACCGGATGCTCCAGATCACCGGTGTGGTCGACCAGCGGCAGATGCGCGCCCAGTACCTCGACCGCATGGACATCGAGCGTGAGCGAGGCATCACGATCAAGTCCCAGGCGGTCCGACTGCCCTGGGCGCCCACCACGGGCGAGGGTCAGGGCAGCACCCACATCCTCAACATGATCGACACCCCCGGGCACGTCGACTTCACCTACGAGGTCTCGCGCTCCCTCGCCGCGTGCGAGGGAACCGTCCTGCTCGTGGACGCCGCCCAGGGCATCGAGGCGCAGACCCTCGCCAACCTGTACCTGGCGATGGAGAACGACCTCGCGATCGTCCCCGTCCTGAACAAGATCGACCTGCCGGCCGCCCAGCCGGAGAAGTTCGCCGAGGAACTCGCGAACCTGATCGGCTGCCAGCCCGAGGACGTCCTGCGGGTCTCCGCGAAGACCGGTCTCGGCGTCGAGGCGCTGCTCGACAAGGTCGTCGCCACCGTTCCGGCCCCGGTCGGCGTCAAGGACGCCCCGGCCCGCGCCATGATCTTCGACTCCGTCTACGACTCGTACCGCGGCGTCGTGACGTACGTGCGTGTGGTCGACGGCCAGCTCAACAAGCGCGAGCGCATCCGGATGATGTCCACCGGCGCCACCCACGAGCTGCTGGAGATCGGCGTCTCCTCCCCGGAGATGACCCCCTCCGACGGCATCGGCGTCGGCGAGGTGGGCTACATCATCACCGGCGTGAAGGACGTCCGTCAGTCCAAGGTCGGTGACACCATCACCAGCCTGCACAACGGTGCGACCGAGGCCCTCGGCGGCTACAAGGACCCGCGTCCGATGGTCTTCTCCGGCCTCTACCCGCTCGACGGCTCGGACTACCCGGACCTGCGCGAGGCCCTGGACAAGCTGCAGCTCAACGACGCCGCGCTCGTCTACGAGCCGGAGACCTCGGCGGCGCTCGGCTTCGGCTTCCGCGTCGGCTTCCTCGGCCTGCTCCACCTGGACGTGGTCCGTGAGCGCCTGGAGCGCGAGTTCGGCCTCGACCTGATCGCCACCGCGCCCAACGTGGTCTACCGGGTGGTCATGGAGGACGGCAAGGAAGTCACCGTCACCAACCCGAGCGAGTTCCCCGAGGGCAAGATCTCGGACGTGTTCGAGCCGGTCGTCAAGGCCACCGTGCTCGCGCCCACCGAGTTCATCGGCGCGATCATGGAGCTGTGCCAGCAGCGCCGCGGCACCCTCCTCGGCATGGACTACCTCTCCGAGGACCGGGTCGAGATCCGCTACACCCTCCCGCTCGCGGAGATCGTCTTCGACTTCTTCGACCAGCTGAAGTCCAAGACGCGCGGTTACGCCTCCCTGGACTACGAACCCACGGGCGAGCAGTCCGGCAGCCTGGTCAAGGTCGACATCCTGCTGCACGGCGACAAGGTCGACGCCTTCTCCGCCGTCACGCACAAGGACGCCGCCTACGCCTACGGCGTGCGCCTCGTCGCCAAGCTGCGCGAGCTCATCCCGCGGCAGGCCTTCGAGGTGCCGATCCAGGCCGCGATCGGCTCCCGCGTCATCGCCCGCGAGACCATCCGCGCCATCCGCAAGGACGTCCTCGCCAAGTGCTACGGCGGTGACATCTCCCGTAAGCGGAAGCTGCTGGAGAAGCAGAAGGAAGGCAAGAAGCGGATGAAGATGGTCGGCTCCGTGGAGGTCCCCCAGGAGGCCTTCATCGCCGTCCTCTCCAGTGACGAGTCCGGCGGCAAGAAGAAGTAGCAGCTCCGCCGTCACCCGACGCGAGCAGGCCCCCGCACTCAGGTGCGGGGGCCTGTTTCGTTATCAAGCGGCCGCTCGCGGGCTCTTACGCGCGCGCCGGACGCGCTCTAGTCTGATCACTGCTCGACGGTTACTCGCCAGTTTAAAAAGTCAACGGCTATAAACCCGCCAGTCCCCAGCGCCCCCAGCGCCCCACGCCCACGCACTACCGCGTGGATCGGTCCGGAGGATGTCGTGAGCGACACACAGACCTATCTCGAGAACCGCCCGCCCACGGTGGCGGTGCTCTTCCTTGAGCGCGTCGCAGCGACGCCGAACGACGAGGCCTACCGCTACCCGGTGCCCGCGGCCGGCGGCCGCGGCGGCGCCGACGACTGGAAATCACTCAGCTGGGGCCAGGCGGCCGAGCGGGTGTTCGCCATCGCGGCCGGGCTGATCTCCCTCGGCCTGGAAACGGAGCAGCGCGTCGCGCTCGCCTCCAACACCCGGGTCGACTGGATCCTCTCCGACCTCGGCGTGATGTGCGCCGGTGGCGCGGTCACCACGATCTACCCCAGCACCAACGCGGACGAGTCGGCCTTCATCCTCTCGGACTCCGACAGCCGGGTGCTCATCGCCGAGGACGCGGCGCAGCTGGCGAAGGCGCGCGAGCGCCGCGCCGACCTGCCGAACCTCGCCCACGTCGTGGTGCTGGACGCCGCCGACGCGATCGCCGCCGAGGGTGACCCCGAGGGCTGGGTGCTCTCGCTGGCCGAGCTGGAGGCGCTGGGCAAGGAGTACCTCGCCAAGCACCCCGAGGCGGTCAACGAGCGGGTCGCGGGGATCACCTCCGACCAGCTCGCCACCCTCATCTACACCTCCGGCACGACCGGCCGCCCCAAGGGCGTGCGGCTGCTGCACGACAACTGGTCGTACCTGGCCAAGGCCATGGTCGCCACCGGACTGATCGGCAAGGAGGACGTCCAGTACCTGTGGCTGCCGCTGGCCCACGTCTTCGGCAAGGTGCTGACCTCCGGGCAGATCGAGGCCGGGCACGTGACGGCCGTCGACGGCCGGATCGACAAGATCATCGAGAACCTGCCGGTCGTGCAGCCGACGTACATGGCCGCCGTCCCGCGCATCTTCGAGAAGGTCTACAACGGCGTGGCCGCCAAGGCCCGCGTGGCCGGCGGCGCCAAGTACAAGATCTTCCAGTGGTCGGTCGGCGTGGCCCGCGAGTACGCCAAGGTCACGCAGGACAACTTCCGCCGCACCGGCCAGGCGACCGCCCCCTTCGGCCTCACCACCAAGCACAAGATCGCCGACGCGCTCGTCTACTCCAAGCTCCGCGAGGCCTTCGGCGGCAAGCTGCGCGCCGCCGTCTCCGGCGCCTCCGCCCTGGCCCCCGAGATCGGCTTCTTCTTCTCCGGCGCGGGCGTGCACATCCTGGAGGGCTACGGCCTGACCGAGTCCAGCGCGGCCTCCTTCGTCAACCCCGGCGAGGCCTACCGCACCGGCACGGTCGGCAAGCCGCTCCCCGGCACCGAGGTCCGCATCGCCGACGACGGCGAGGTCCTGCTGCGCGGCCCCGGCATCATGCAGGGCTACCACGGGCAGCCGGACAAGACCGCCGAGGTCCTGGAGTCCGACGGCTGGCTGCACACGGGCGACATCGGCGAGCTGTCGGCCGACGGCTACCTGCGCATCACCGACCGCAAGAAGGACCTGATCAAGACCTCGGGCGGCAAGTACGTCGCCCCGGCGGAGATCGAGGGCCAGTTCAAGGCGATCTGCCCCTACGTGTCGACGATCGTCGTGCACGGCGCCGACCGTAACTTCTGCTCCGCCCTGATCGCCCTCGACGAGCCGTCGATCCTCGGCTGGGCGGCCGAGAACGGGCTGGAGGGCAAGACGTACGGGCAGGTCCTGGCGGCACCGGAGACCAACCGCCTGATCGAGACGTACGTGCAGACGCTCAACGAGGGCCTGCAGCGCTGGCAGACGGTCAAGAAGTTCCGGCTGCTGCCGCGCGACCTCGACGTCGAGCACGGCGACCTCACGCCCAGCCTGAAGCTGAAGCGGCCGGTGGTCGAGCGTGAGTTCAAGCACCTGATCGAGGAGATGTACGAGGGGTCCCGCGAGGCGTAGCGCCTGCGGCGGGCCCGGCGGGGCGGGGCGGTGGACCGCCCCGCCGGGCTTCCTTTCCCGGGACTCCGCCCCGGACCCCGCGCCCCGAACGCCGGCGGGGCCGGATGTGACGACGGCGGGGCCTTTCCGGTGCGGGATGATGGGGGTATGCCTTCCGCACTCCCCGACGGTGAACCCATGCCCGAAGACGGCGCGCTGCCGTCGCATGCCCTGGCGGGCGCGGGGGAGCGGCCGCTCGGGTTCTACCTGCACGTGCCCTACTGCGCCACGCGCTGCGGGTACTGCGACTTCAACACCTACACGGCCACCGAGCTGCGGGGCACCGGCGGTGTGCTCGCCTCCCGGGAGAACTACGCCGACACCCTGATCGACGAGGTCAGGCTGGCGCGGAAGGTGCTCGGGGACGACCCGCGGCAGGTCCGGACCGTCTTCGTCGGCGGCGGCACGCCCACGCTGCTGCCCGCCGCCGACCTCGTCCGCATGCTCGCGGCGATCCGGGACGAATTCGGCCTGGCCGAGGACGCCGAGATCACCACCGAGGCCAACCCGGAGTCCGTGGACCCGGCGTACCTGGCCGAGCTGCGCGCCGGGGGCTTCAACCGGGTCTCCTTCGGCATGCAGAGCGCCAAGCAGCACGTCCTGAAGGTGCTGGACCGCACCCACACGCCGGGACGGCCCGAGGCGTGCGTCGCCGAGGCGCGGGCGGCGGGCTTCGAGCACGTCAATCTCGACCTGATCTACGGGACGCCCGGGGAGTCGGACGAGGACTGGCGCACGACGCTCTCGGCGGCGCTGGGGGCCGGCCCGGACCACATCAGCGCCTACGCGCTGATCGTCGAGGAGGGCACGCAGCTGGCCCGGCGGATCCGCCGCGGCGAGGTCCCGATGACCGACGACGACGTGCACGCCGACCGGTACCTGATCGCCGACCAGGTCATGGCCGAGGCCGGGTACCACTGGTACGAGGTGTCGAACTGGGCCACCACCGAGGCCGGGCGCTGCCTGCACAACGAGCTGTACTGGCGCGGCGCCGACTGGTGGGGCGCGGGTCCGGGGGCGCACTCGCATGTGGGCGGGGTGCGCTGGTGGAACGTGAAGCACCCCGGGGCGTACGCCGCCGCGCTGGCGGAGGGCCGGTCCCCCGGGGCGGGGCGCGAGCTGCTCTCCGAGGAGGACCGCCGCGTGGAGCGGATCCTGCTGGAGCTGCGGCTGGTGGACGGGGTCCCGCTGACCCTGCTGGCCCCGGCCGGGCTGGCGGCGTCCCGCAAGGCCCTCACGGACGGCCTCCTGGCCCCCGGCCCGTACGGGGCCGGACGGGCCGTGCTGACCCTGCGGGGACGGCTGCTCGCCGACGCCGTGGTCCGGGACCTGGTCGACTGACCGGGTCCCGGGGCGGGGCTCAGCCCGGGTAGTTCTCCCGCCAGGGCTGGTAGTACGGGTTGTCCTGGCACTCGCTCATGATCTCGATCTTCTGCACCTTGTCGACCGGACAGACCGCGACGATGAAGGAGCGCTCGATACCGCCGGGGAAGGCGACCTCGACCTGTGAGGCGTACTTGTGGGTGTCGCCGATGGTCCGGTTGACGTCCACCCCGCCCGGGGCGTCGATGTAGTAGTTCCAGCCGCTCTTCCACCACGTCTTGTACAGGTCGTGGTCGTAGGTGGTGGAGACGTACGGGGAGGGCTGGTTGACCAGGACGTACTGCTCGATGTCGTACTGCCCGCCCACCGTGTCCTTGGGGTGGAAGCCCTCCGCGAAAACGACCGACGGCGGCCGGCTGTCCGAGCGGTAGAGCTGCTTGCAGTTGGTGCGCCAGGCCGGGGCGGGGGTGATGCGGTCCACCTCGGCCCGCTGGTCCGCGGCGGCGAACAGACGGTCCTGGACGATCGGGCAGGAGTTCGCCGGAGCGGCGGCCGCGGGGGCGGCCGCGGGGGCGACGGCGGCCGCGGGCGCAGCGGGGGCGGCCGAGACGGAGGCGGAGGGCAGGAGGGCGGCGGCGAGGGCGGTCGCGACGAGAACGGCCCGCTGCCGGAGGGCAGTAGTGATCATGAAGGCCACCCTCGCGTTCCGCCCGGCGGCGACTGCGCACCGTCACCCGAACGTGAGCGTGTCCCTGCAGGAGGCGTGCGGCACCCTCCCGGTTCTCAGGTGGGACCCCCGACCGTGACGAAGTCGATCAGCTCCTCGACGCGCCCCAGCAGCACCGGCTCCAGGTCGCGGTACGAGGTCACCCGGGACAGGATGTGCTGCCAGGCGGCCCCGGTGTTCTCCGGCCAGCCCAGGGCCCGGCAGACGCCCGTCTTCCAGTCCTGGCCGGGCGGGACCACCGGCCATGCGGGAAGGCCCAGCGCGGACGGCTTCACCGCCTGCCAGACGTCCACGTACGGGTGGCCCACGACCAGGACGTCCGGCGAGGTCACCGACGCCGCGATGCGGGACTCCTTCGAGCCCGGCACCAGATGGTCCACCAGGACCCCCAGGCGGGCGTCCGGGGCCGGGGCGAACTCCGCCACGACCGCCGGGAGGTCGTCGACGCCCTCCAGGTACTCCACCACCACGCCCTCGATCCGCAGGTCGTCACCCCAGACCCGCTCGACCAGCTCCGCGTCGTGCCGGCCCTCGACGTAGATCCGGCCCGCCCGCGCCACGCGCGCCCGCGCCCCGGGGACGGCCAGCGAGCCCGAGGCCGTCAGGAGCGGCCCGGAGGGCCTGCGCGCGGGCCGGACCAGGGTGACCACGTCCCCGTCCAGCAGGAACCCCCGCGGCTCCATCGGGAACACCCGCCGCCTGCCGAAGCGGTCCTCCAGGGTCACCGTGCCCGCCTCGCAGGCCACCACCGCGCCGCAGAAGTCCGTACCCGCCACCTCGACCACGAGGTCGGGGTCCGCCGCCACCTCCGGCACGGCCTTGGGTCGCTTCCACTGCGGGGTCAGGTCGGGGGAGTACTCGCGCATCCGGCCGACAGTAGGAGAGCTGCGCGCGTCATACCTCCGACACGCCGAAACGGGCTGCGAGTGTGGCGCGTTGCGCACGGACGAAGTCCGCGGCGACCACCGCTCCGTGACCCGGTACGTACAGTGCGTCGTCCCCGCCCAGCGACAGCAGCCGGTCCAGGGCGGCGGGCCACTGCCGGGGCGTGGCGTCCGGGCCCACCGAGGGCTCGCCCGACTCCTCGACCAGGTCCCCGCAGAAGACCACCTCGCGCTCGCCCGGCACGAAGACGGCCAGGTCGTGCCCGGTGTGCCCGGGCCCCACGTTGGCCAGCAGCACCTGTACGCCGCCCAGTTCCAGCGTCCACTCGCCGGAGACCGCGTGCCGGGGCAGCACCAGCAGGTCCACCGCCTCGGCCGCCTCCGCCTCCGCGAGCCCGTGCCGCACCGCGTCCCCGCGCAGCTCCTCGCGCCCCGTCGACAGCACCGAGGCCAGCCCGACCGCACCGAACACCTCGGCCCCGGAGAAGGCCGCCCCGCCCAGGACGTGATCGAAATGACCGTGCGTGAATGCGATATGGGTCACGCGCCGGCCCGCCAGCCGCTCCGCCTCGGCCCGCACCTGCACGCCCTCGCGCACGCAGGAACCGGGGTCGATCAGGAGGACCGACTCCTGTCCCACCACCAGTCCCACGGTGCAGTCCCACACCGGCAGCCGTCGCCGGCCCGCCCGTCCGGTCAGCCGTTCCCAGCCGGACTCTTCCCAACGCACGTCCATGCGGCGACGCTACCCTGGCGGGCCTCCCTTGCCAGGGGCTTACCGCCCGGCCGTACACTGAGCGGGGGCTCTCTGGCACTCGAACGATCAGAGTGCCAACGAACACGGCAGAACACGGCAACGGACCACAGCTGGAGGTGTGCGCGATGCTCAGCGAACGCAGACTCGAAGTGCTGCGCGCCATCGTCCAGGACTACGTCGGGACGGAGGAGCCGGTCGGCTCCAAGGCGCTCACCGAGCGGCACCGGCTCGGCGTCTCGCCCGCCACCGTGCGCAACGACATGGCCGTGCTGGAGGAGGAGGGCTACATCGCCCAGCCCCACACCAGCGCCGGCCGGATCCCCACCGACAAGGGCTACCGGCTCTTCGTCGACAAGCTGGCGGGGGTCAAGCCGCTGTCGTCGCCCGAGCGCCGGGCCATCCAGAACTTCCTCGACGGCGCCGTCGACCTCGACGACGTGGTCGGCCGCACGGTGCGGCTGCTCGCTCAGCTCACCCGGCAGGTCGCCGTGGTCCAGTACCCGAGCCTGACCCGTTCGACGGTCCGGCACGTGGAGCTGCTCTCGCTGGCTCCCGCGCGCCTGATGCTCGTACTGATCACGGACACCGGGCGGGTCGAGCAGCGGCTCATCGACTGCCCGGGCCCCTTCGGGGAGACCTCGCTGGCGGACCTGCGGGCCCGGCTCAACAGCCGGGTCGTCGGGCGCCGCTTCACCGATGTGCCCCCGCTCGTCCAGGATCTCCCCGAGTCCTTCGAGGCCGAGGACCGCGGCACGGTCTCCACCGTGCTCGCGACACTCCTCGAAACCCTGGTCGAGGAAGCAGAAGAGCGGCTGATGATCGGCGGAACCGCCAATCTCACCCGCTTCGGACACGATTTTCCCCTGACGATCAGGCCGGTGCTCGAAGCGCTCGAGGAGCAGGTCGTGCTCCTCAAGCTGCTGGGCGAGGCCAATGAGTCGGGAATGGCCGTACGGATCGGGCACGAGAACGCCTACGAGGGACTGAACTCCACGTCGGTCGTCTCGGTCGGTTACGGTTCGGGCGGCGAAGCAGTCGCCAAACTCGGCGTGGTCGGACCGACCCGCATGGACTACCCCGGAACGATGGGAGCGGTACGCGCAGTGGCACGTTACGTCGGACAGATCCTGGCGGAGTCGTAAGTGGCCACGGACTACTACGCCGTTCTCGGCGTGCGCCGCGACGCATCGCAGGACGAGATCAAGAAGGCCTTCCGGCGCCTCGCGCGTGAACTCCACCCGGATGTGAATCCGGACCCGAAGACGCAGGAGCGCTTCAAGGAGATCAACGCGGCCTACGAGGTGCTCTCGGACCCGCAGAAGAAGCAGGTCTACGACCTCGGCGGCGACCCGCTGTCCTCCTCGGGCGGCGGTGGCGGAGCGGGCGGCTTCGGAGCGGGTGGCTTCGGCAACTTCTCCGACATCATGGACGCCTTCTTCGGCCAGGCCTCGCAGCGCGGCCCGCGCTCGCGCACCCGGCGCGGCCAGGACGCGATGATCCGCCTCGATCTGGAGCTGGACGAGGCGGCCTTCGGGACCACCAAGGACATCCAGGTCGATACGGCCGTCGTCTGCAACACCTGCTCCGGCGAAGGTGCCGCCCCCGGCACCTCGGCGCAGACATGTGACATGTGCCGCGGCCGCGGTGAGGTCTCGCAGGTCACCCGGTCCTTCCTGGGCCAGGTCATGACCTCGCGCCCCTGCCCGCAGTGCCAGGGCTTCGGCACCGTGGTCCCGACCCCGTGCCACGAGTGCGCGGGCGACGGCCGGGTCCGTTCCCGCCGCAGCCTCACGGTCAAGATCCCGGCCGGTGTCGAGAACGGCACCAGGATCCAGCTCGCGGGCGAGGGCGAGGTCGGCCCCGGCGGCGGACCCGCCGGCGACCTGTACGTGGAGATCCACGAGCTGGCGCACCCGACCTTCCAGCGGCGCGGGGACGACCTGCACTGCACGGTGACCATCCCCATGACGGCGGCCGCGCTGGGCACCAAGTGCCCGCTGGAGACGCTGGACGGGCTGGAGGAGATCGACATCCGGCCCGGCACCGGGTCCGGCCAGGCGATCCCGCTGCACGGGCGCGGCGTCACGCACCTGCGCGGCGGCGGACGCGGCGACCTGATCGTCCACGTCGAGGTCACCACCCCGGGGAAGCTGGACGCCCAGCAGGAGGACCTGCTGCGCCAGCTGGCGAAGCTGCGCGGCGAGGAGCGGCCGATGGGCCAGTTCGCGCCGGGTCAGCAGGGACTGTTCAGCCGGCTGAAGGACGCCTTCAACGGTCGCTGACCGAACCGGCACCACCGTCACGAGCCCGGCCCGGGGATTCCCCGGGCCGGGCTCGTCGCATGAGCCGGACGGCGGCCGGAGAGCCGCCGGGAAGCGGACTATGCCAGGCGAATGCCATGATTCGGCCCCCCGCGCGGGACGTGGCACGATGCAGTCCATGTCCTCCGCACCGAACGGTCTCTCCCCGTACCCGATCGTGCAGGCTCCCATGGCGGGCGGCGCCTCCTGCCCTCCGCTGGCCGCGGCCGTGTGCGAGGCGGGCGGACTGGGCTTCCTGGCCGGCGGCTACAAGACCGCCGACGGGATGTACCAGGAGATCAAGCAGGTGCGCGCGCTCACCCGGCGCCGTTTCGGCGTCAACCTCTTCATGCCGCAGACCGGTTACGTCGACCCGGCCGCCGTGGAGGCGTACCGCGGGCAGCTGGCCGGCGAGGCGAGCTGGTACGAGATCTCGCTCGCCGAGGAGGACATCATCGGCACCAGCGACGACGGCTACGACGCCAAGCTCGCCATCCTCCTCGAAGACCCGGTCCCCGTGGTCTCGTTCACCTTCGGCTGTCCCGCCTCCGCCGCCTTCGCCGCCCTGCGCAAGGCCGGTACGTACACGGTCGTCACGGTGACCTGCGTCGAGGAGGCCCGTACCGCCCAGCACCGGGGCGCCGACGCGGTCTGCGTCCAGGGCGCCGAGGCCGGCGGCCATCAGGGCACCCACCGGGACGACCCGCAGGCCGACGGCACGGCGGCGGTGGGACTCCTCGCACTGGTGGGCCAGGTACGGGAGGCCGTGGCGCTGCCGATCATCGCGGCGGGCGGGGTCATGCGGGGCTCGCAGATCGCGGCCCTGCTCGCGGCCGGCGCGGAGGCGGCCCAGCTCGGGACGGCCTTCCTGGCCTGTCCGGAGTCGGGGGCGGACCCGGTGCACAAGAAGGCGCTGACGGACCCGCTGTTCGTCCGCACCGAGCTGACCCGGGCCTTCTCCGGGCGGCTGGCGCGCGGGCTGGTGAACCGCTTCATGCGCGAGCACGGGCCCTACGCCCCGGCCGCGTACCCGCAGATCCACCACCTGACCTCGGGGCTGCGCAAGGCCGCAGCGGCGGCCGGGGACGCGCAGGGCATGGCCCTGTGGGCGGGCCAGGGGCACCGGCTGGCGCGGCCGCTGCCGGCGGGGGAGCTGGTGGAGGTGCTGGCCGCCGAACTGGTGGAGGCACAGAGCACGTTGAAGGCAATGCAGATGAGGAGTGCGTCATGACCGCCCCGGTGTTCGTGGTGGAGGAGGTCCCCGCGGGGCCGGAATTCGTCCTGGACGGCCCGGAGGGCCGGCACGCGGTGTCCGTGAAACGGCTGAACCCGGGCGAGGACGTGGTCCTCACGGACGGCCGGGGCGGCTGGGCGGAGGCGGTCGTGAAGGCGGCCGAGGGCAAGGACCGGCTCGTCGTGGCGGTGTCCTCGGCGGGCCAGGAGGCCGAGCCGGCGGTGCGGATCACGGTGGTCCAGGCCCTTCCCAAGGGGGACCGGGGCGAGCTGGCCGTCGAGACGATGACCGAGACCGGCGTGGACGCGATCGTGCCCTGGCAGGCCTCGCGCTGCATCACGCAGTGGCGCGGCGACCGCGGGGCCAAGTCGCTGGCCAAGTGGCGGGCCACGGCCCGGGAGGCGGGCAAGCAGTCCCGCCGGGTGCGCTTCCCGGAGGTGGCCGAGGCCATGTCCACCAAGCAGGTCGCGGCCCTGCTGGCCGACGCCGACCTGGCGATGGTCCTGCACGAGGACCGCGACACCCCCTCCGGGGCGCTGGCCACGGCCGAGCTGCCCGCCTCGGGTTCCGTGGTCCTGGTGGTCGGCCCGGAAGGGGGCGTCTCCCCGGAGGAGTTGGCGGTCTTCGCCGGGGCGGGGGCCCACCCCTACCGGCTGGGCCGTTCCGTCCTGCGGACCTCCACGGCCGGCACGGCGGCGGCCGCGGTCCTGCTGGCCCGGACGGGCCGCTGGTCCTGACGGACCGGGCCCCGTCCCCCACAGGGGACGGGGCCGACCGGTGCGCGCCCGCGGCTGCCGCATCGCTGGATACGATGCCCGGAACGATCACCGTCACGGGAGGCGTAGCAATGGCCGGAGAACCGCAGGCCGACTGCCTGTTCTGCAAGATCGTCGCGGGGCAGATCCCCGCGACCGTGGTCCGGGAGACCGAGACCACCGTCGCCTTCCGGGACATCAACCCGCAGGCGCCCACGCACGTGCTCGTCATCCCCAAGGTGCACTACGCCGACGCGGCCTCGCTCGCCGCGGCCGAGCCGGCCGTCGCCGCCGACATACTGCGCGAGGCGGGCCGGGTCGCCCTCGACGAGAAGATCGTCGACCACGGCTACCGCGTCGTGTTCAACACCGGATCCGGCGCCGGTCAGACCGTCTTCCACGCCCACGCGCACGTCCTCGGCGGCCGTGGCCTGCAGTGGCCCCCCGGATAGCACGTGTCCGTAAGAGAATTCGTGGTTCTGGGTACTGCCAGCCAGGTGCCCACCCGCCACCGCAACCACAACGGCTACCTGCTGCGCTGGGACGGCGAGGGCATCCTCTTCGACCCGGGCGAGGGCACCCAGCGCCAGATGCTGCGTGCCGGTGTGGCCGCGCACGACATCAACCGGATCTGCATCACCCACTTCCACGGTGACCACAGCCTCGGCCTCGCCGGGGTGATCCAGCGGATCAACCTCGACCAGGTCCGGCACCCCGTCAGCGCGCACTACCCGGCCTCGGGGCAGCAGTTCTTCGACCGGCTGCGGTACGCCACCGCCTACCGGGAGACCGTGCCGCTGAGCCAGGAGCCGGTGGCCGGGGACGGGCCGCTGGCGCAGGGGTCCTCGTACGTCCTGGAGGCCCGGCTGCTCTCGCACCCGGTCGAATCCTTCGGCTACCGGATCACCGAGCCCGACGGGCGCCGCATGGTGCCGGAGCGGCTCGCGCACCACGGGATCAAGGGGCCCGACGTGGGCCGGATCCAGCGCGAGGGGCGGATCGGCGAGGTCACCCTGGACGAGGTCAGCGAGCCCCGGCCCGGGCAGCGGTTCGCCTTCGTCATGGACACCCGGCTCTGCCCCGGCGTGTACGCGCTCGCCGAGGGCTGCGACATGCTGGTGATCGAGTCGACCTTCCTCGACGAGGACGAACGGCTGGCCACCGACCACGGGCACCTCACCGCCGGCCAGGCGGCGCGGGTGGCGCGGGACGCGGGCGTGCGGCACCTCGTGCTGACGCACTTCTCGCAGCGCTACACCGATCCCGGCGAGTTCGAGCGCCAGGCGCGGGCGGCCGGCTTCGAGGGCGAGCTCACGGTGGCCGCGGACCTGATGCGGGTGCCCCTGCCCAAGCGGGGCTGACGGCGGGCCGGGGCCGGGGGCGGGCGGGCGCCCCGCCCCCCGGGCCGCGCGGGGGGCGGG